>NZ_JBSICC010000020.1:0-77602 GCF_058245955.1 Providencia sp. UF-224
TGATAAGAACGATGCACATCGGTACAAAATGGCGGTTGATGTGGATTATGTTGCAGTGATTGTAAGAAGTTTTCACTGCCACGCCCCGCCCGTTGATGGGCGAGTAATCCGGTGGCGGTATAATGGCTGGAATTGACAAACCCCGCCTCACTGCGGCGAAGGTATTCTTGCCCGACCGCATTGTAGCTGAATTCCAGTGGCGCATGTTGGTTGATTTGCAGTGAAGTCAGCTCACCGAGTTGCCCAAACTCGTAGTTCAGTTCACGCTCACCAAAGCGTGTGCGCGTGGGCGACTGCTCATTCGTATCCCATTCATGCTTAATTTCTTGGCCGTTGATCCGTTCACACGTTAAACGTCCTTGCGCATCATATTCAAACTCTACCACTGAATCGGGATTGGTGGCTTTCACCAATTGTAAGCGTGCGTTGTATTCATAGGTTGTGGTGGATAAGCATTTATGTTCAACACTATTATCAAGCCATTCACTTTGTTCAACAACCAAACCAGATGCATCATAACGCCAACGTAATTCGTGTTGGTCTGGATAACATGTTGCTATTCGGCGACCTAACTGATCATAACGGTGCTCTTGCACACGCCCAGTAAAATCGGTTTCACGAATGATTTGACCGGCGAGGTCACGCTCGTAGGTGTATTTATCACCTGTTGCGTTAATCACCGCTTTTAAACGTATCAACGAGTCATATTCAAAACAGATTTCAGTACCATCAGGGCGAACCATGGCGAGCAGTAAATCAAAGGGGCCATAACGATAACGGGTGATTTTACCTTCACCGTCCGTGACGGCAACCACACGGCGTTCACTGTCATATTCAATATGTTGACGCGCGTCATCCGGTAGCAAAATATCGCTGACACTGCCATTGACGCCTGCATGCTCTGAACTGTAACGATAGTGGGTGGTATGTTTTAGGGCATCGGTATATTCTTGCAAGCGTCCCAGCTCATCAAACTGATATTCGGTGCTGTTTTGGTACGGGTTGGTCGTTTTGATTAATTGATGGTTATCATTATATTCATATTGCCACTGCGCTCCATTGGGTTGAATGGCTTTGAGCAGCTCACCGTGTTGGCTGTATTCGTAGGCTTGAATGTGGCCTTGAGGGTCTGTGATGTTCGTAAGGTTACCTTGGCTATCATAACTTAACTGCCAGACATCACTAGTCGGAGACACCATTTCAATAAGTTGTCCACGTTCATTATATTGATATTCAACTGAACGATCATCGGGATAAATAACTTGGGCTAAGTTACCATCATAATGATAAAGATAACGGGTCATTTCCCCTAATGCATTGGTTTCACTGATTTTGAGATTATTTTCCCACTCTGTTACGGTTTCTCGTCCTAACGGGTCAATGGCATGGGTAACCAACCCTGTATCGTTATAGTAATAGTAAGATTGCCCCCCTTCATTATCATAGAAGGTGGTCATGCGATGAATATCATCATAGATAAACCCACCGCACCAATAGCCTGATGGGGAGTGATTGCGGACAGCCCGTCCTTGTTCATCATACTCAAGGTAATAATCCGTTTGGTCGGTGTCGTGCCAACGGGTCATATACCCTTCGTGAGAATATTCGTGCCACAAATGGTTTTGCTGAAAAGCATAACATTCGTTTAAATACCCCTGTTCATCATACTGACACGTTACGAGAGGTTGTGTCATTGATGAATCCACTAACGAGATACTCTGGAGTCGATGTTGTTGGTATTTCAAACGTAATAAGGCTTGCCCATTACGCGTAATAAGATTTAATCGGTGCTCATTATCGTAGTGAAAATCAATGCGCTGCTGATTATTATCTGTAATAGCAGAAAGGCGACGGGTTGCGCCACTGTGATAATTAAAATGCTGAGTAAGTTGAGTGCGGTTATCGAAGAGGGAGATTTCTCCCTTTAGATCACCCGATAGCAAGGCGTGAGCATAATAGGTATGGCGAATAGTAAAGCGCTCACTATATACAGGGTAAGTGATCGCCACGCCTTCCTCGTTCCAATAAACCAATTTATTTGACGTGATATCTAAACGGGTTGACCAGTTATCCGTCCATTTATGACCAAAGAGTCCTTGTTGTGAACTGGTTGAACGGTAAATACGGTATAATTGAATAGGTAATATACCAGGTAATGACAATACCGACCAAACCTGAATAAAATCCCCTGTAGCTACATTCACTGGATCGAGTTTACATACCGCATTACTTGTGGGTCCATCTGGTTTATTGGTGTTGACCGCATGCTCATTTTTAGGAGGCGTGGCAATTGATGCATTTTTTGTTGCTGGTGCCTCTTTTTTAAAAAACCGCGGCAGCGCTTTAAAACCTGTTTTCACTAAATTTACAGCCGCTTTGGTCAAAAAGGCATATTCAATAATTTCCTCTGCCACGGCCCCCATTTTCTGCCCTTCACTTGTTAATTCAAATTGAGGAAGAGTTGGCAAATTTTCTTTTTTCTTAAGCTCCTCAGCCAATTCTAGCATTTTTTGAGTATGCTCTTCAGGCAGAAAAGGGGACGCAAGATAAGCTTGAGATTCCATCTCATAAGCACCTTGCAGAGCTGCACCTTGTAATAATAATTCGCCCAATGAAATGAGTGAATTAGAAAAGTTTTTAGCACCACCAATGATGACTTCACCAGATTGCTCGTTAGCCATTCTCTCCATTTCATTCATTTGAACATATGCTTCCCCCCAGCGCTCAAAAAAAGATTTTTCATCATCCTCTTTTTCTTCTTGTCTATTAATTAACACTGCTTCGGTTGCAATATTATGCGCTTTCTCTACGGTATACAGCAGTCCTGGCACATTACCATTATTCATCATCACATCAGAGCCGTGATAAGCTACTGCGTTACCATAAAAACGTACGGTTGGCGAACCGCTGGTGATAACACAATCACCTCCACCTTGGCTTGTACCTGAAATAATGCCCGAACCAGCATTACTTTGAGTACCTTTAATGACACTCCCGACGGTTAACGACGGCACGCCATTAACACGAACACTTTTGACATACGACTGCTCTGAACTTAATTGCTGATAACTATCAAAGGGAACTACGCTATTACCCACTTTACAGACATCAGGCCCCGATGAGACAACACAATAATCCCCATTTTTGTTTCCGACGACTTTTTTCATGCCTGACATTATCCTTATGGTAGCTTGTAAGCATTAAGTTGCAGCACGGTCCCTGCCTGTAAAGCCACTTGACTGTAACGCCATGTCAAATACAACTTGCGCTCATCGAGTGACACATGCACTGTATCAAGATTGAGTTGATGATATGCATTAGCTAGATCCGGAACTCGCTGTTCTGCTAAAAAGCCGATTTTCGGTAAGGTTAGTGTGACTGTGGGGCTTTCAGCAAATACGCCTTTTAGCGTGAGAGTTTCATCCCCTTTAAAATAGGCTTGCTGTTGGTCAACAGGTGCGCCCATTAAAAAATCAGTTTTAAAATCAGCGGGGTAATAAGGACGAGTTTCATTGATCCACCTATCGTCATACGTTCCCGCATATTGAAGCCGTTGTTGCCACCATCGGCTGTATAAGCCAAAGCCCGCAACAGGGGAAGGTACTCCAATTTCATGTTCTAATTGTGGATAGCTAATTTGTGGCGCCCCATATCTCTCAGACGTATTCAATTTTATCACGTCATGCCAACCTAACCCTATCGGGTTATCGGGATAAACTTGCCTGTCATGATGATAACCGCCAAATGCATGTTCATAAATTAGCGGCAATGCCGTAATCGGCAAAGGCTCTGTGAGCCGCCATGTATCTTGGTATTCCCAATAACGCGGTCCGCTCAAGGTCAGTTGCTTATTTAGCGAACCAAAGGTAAAACCACTTTTCCACTGAGGGACAGCTTGCCCTTCGAGTGCACGTGCGGTGCCGGTCAGATAAAACTCCCCTCGCGGTTTATAAAACACTAAATCCGTTTCGACTAATAAACTGCTATTTTCAGGCGTAGTACGGTATTTATCTGCCATCACAATCGGTAATTGTGTATCGGAAAACTCACAATAGCCTGTCGTTGGATCAATATCACACGTTGCCTTAATGACAACAGTAAACCAATGCTCATTCATATAACCGAGCTTTTCAAAAGCAAAATGAGAAAAAGGTGTTTTATTTATCACTTGAGCTAACATGAAAAGACCTCAGTTAATATCCACATCTTTACCCGTAATCTGTACTGGGCCTGATGCTTCGAACTTAAATTCCGTACCATTAATCGTGACATGGCCACCACTGTCCATGCGTAGAACACTTGCGCCACAACGCAGCTCAATCACATCCCCCACATTGATTGAGAGCGTGTTCCCCACCGTGATGCTCTTGTGTTGACCCACCGTTTCCGTGTTATTTTTATCAATATTTTCAGTTCGGTTGCCTTTGACCAGCATGGCTTGATTGTTATCAATAACCTCTACATGGTCATGAAGCACATGTGTGGTACGGTCATTCAATACTTTAGTATTCATATCCTTTTGGGCATGAATAAACACTTCCTGTTTGCCGTTTTCATCCTCAAAGCGCAGTTCGTTAAACCCTTCCCCTTTATGGGTTTTCGTCCGAAACGTGGTGCGAGTTTTATTTTCAGGAAAACTAATTGGAGTGGCATTACGCCCATCGTAAGTACAGCCCGTAATAATCGGCCTATCAATGTCTCCATTTAGGTAACTAATTTGCACGACCGTCCCGATGCGTGGTACTGCTGAAAATCCATAGCCGCCACCGCTCCACCCCATGGCAACGCGCACCCAACACGAAGCACTGTGGTCAGGCTCGCCACGTCTGTCCCAATGAAAGTGGACTTTCACCGCACCATGTTCATTGACATAGATTTCTTCACCCGGAGGTCCCACCACAGTCGCTACTTCATCACCATCCGCCGTGGGTTTATAACGATAAGGTGGCCGCCATTCTTGTGTTCCAGGGATAAAAGAAACGCTGTTCGACAACTGAGTACCGTCCCCTCCGCCATTGTCTGCCAGAGGTTGGACACCATGATGGCTCACGCTAATCACTTGCCAACGGTCATTCATCGGGAGGTGTGGATGATTCGATAAAGTGAAGATTTTACCCGGCATCAAGGCAAAACAATTTGTTGTGGCACTACCCACCTTGCTTCCATTACGTAACTGTTCAAAACGAATTTGGGTGAGTGGTTTACCTTCTTCATCCAATTGGAAGCGACCGTAACTTTCAAAAACACTGTGTTGCCCACCCTTTTCTAATTTATTTTCATGTTTGAGCGGGTAAGAGGGGCGAATAAAATTATTGTCTTTATGAATGGTTTCATCCACACACAAGTATTCACCGTACTGCCATGTCATAGCGGTACTGTCGCTGATATCCGTATCCGCTTGCGGGTTATACATCAGGTTAATTCCCGCCGTCATCCCCATATGTTCGTCACTGTAAAACAATTGGTTTTCTTCAAACCAAAAGTTAATCCCTTCCTCAAAGGCGAGGCGACACCAAAAATCAAAAGCAGACTCTCGTTTTTGGGTGGTGTAAATACGTTTAGGATGTAAATCATCACGGTAAAATTTACAGTCCGATTTCACATGCGCTTCATCCAGCAGGATTTTTAAAATCGTCGGCACATTTTGGTTTTGAAAAATTCGGCTATCTTGATTAAGGGCCATCACCCACATTTCCGGGCGAATATCAAAGTGATACCACGTCTTCACGCCATCTGTGTTCCCTTGAACCGCGCCAGATAAAATGCCATTCACTTTACGGACCTGGACACCATCACGCTTGACGGTTAAGGAAGAGGCGACACCAAGGCGTTGCTGAAAATCGATAAACGGTAAGGCACTGACGGCACTAATCGAAAGAGAAAATAAAGACGATAACCCTTCCGTTAAATTAAATTCGGTGACTTGAAAAGTTTCCTCGGGTAGCCCTGCAATCGAGCAAGTAAACACCAAGCCACTTTCTAGACTTCCCATACCTAATGCATCTAACAAGGCGCCATGAGCTGCCTGTAATGCCTGACTTTCTGAATAAGTTTGCCCACCTCCGAGCTTCAACCCACCACCAAATCCACCACCATGGATAAGTGGGTTATTGGCCACACTGCTCAATTGGGATGTCGCCTGAGTTGTCATGGATGCCGCTGTTGATACCAAAGCCCCACCTTGCTGTGCTAATGCTGCTGCTTTTTGTACTTTGCTAGACACCAACTCATTGACTTGAGATTGCACTTTATTTTTAACTTGATTTACCGCTTCATCCTTTACAATAGAAACGGGGTCAATAGTATTTTTTTTGGGGTCTTTGCTAAACATCACTAGCCTCCATGATGAATGGATAAAGAGTGGAGAACGAAATAAGGCAATGACGAGCCCCAAAAGGACTCGCCCAAAAGGTATTAAGACTCGAGCGGTGCACGCCAGTCATCGGCACCTGAAGTACCCGCCACAGTATGTTCCCAGTCCACTTTACGGTAAGACAGTGATACTTCGATAAGCTGAGTGAAATCCGCTTTCGCAGGGTCTTGGCAATGTGGCATTTGGCAATCAATATTGACGATAGTGGCATCGGTTAACGTAGTAGTGAAGAAATGCTCTTGTTTACCTTCAACCGATGTGCGGTACCATTTCAGTTCAACTTTCGGCAGCATTTCACCGGAGGCTAATGCGTTATACAGCAGCGGAACCGCTTTATTTAACGCCACCGTGAAACGAAACGGTTTATGTGCACGTTGACCTGAAGGTTGTCCGGATTGTGGGTCAGTAGGTACAGTCACAACGTGAGAGAACTCTTGTACAAGCATTTGGTCTTCATGACCTTGTACATAGATATTACCCACAGAATCCGCAGTAAACGCACCTGCAGTGATGTTGCCTTGGGTTTTTCCTTCAATGGAAATATAACATGGAGTTGGCATAGCGATATCCTTTATCAAGAATGACAAATTGAATTAATTAAGCATAATTAACTAGTAATTTCCGTCATCTCAGCCAGTGCGCACGGTAAGATTTTAGTTAAGGATAATAAAAGCTTATGAATGGGCTGTAAATACGTGAACAACTTACGTATCTCCCTAGGATAAGTGACTTAGCGTAAACTGGTTGAAATATCGCTATATTATTCTGATAAAAAAATTAAAAACCAACCAAAACAGGATAATAATCGGGTAAAAAACACACTAAAATACAGTGAGCCCTGTAAGTTCTAATGTACATAGAAATAAACTATGTTACTAAATATTTCAGCCCAAGAAATAATTACAATATATTGATTTTATTAGCATAATAACCTCAACACCATACAAGCCTTGTAATCTCAATCTTTTCATCTTCATTTTAATGGCGTATTAATCTAAAAAATAACCTTTAAATAAAATTAAATTCATATTAAATAAAATTAACTTTATTTAACTCTTATTGAGTGGGTTTTTCATAACATTAATAACAACTTCATCAGTATAGTGCTCGTATATTAGCTATGATCAAGGCATTCTATGAACCGATAAGTCCTCCGAAGGCCTTTCTGAAACCGAAGAAGCCGAAGTGGAATATATTAGTAGGCGAGCAAAATACGCCAACTTGAGTAGTTGGCGTATTTGTTTTTATTACTTTGCTGATACTGACTGAAAATAATCTTTAACTCTAGAGGATTTAAACAGAATATAAGTCAAGAAAATCATTATTATTGGTAATAATAATGCACCTATAACTCCGCCTGTTTTCTCTGCCATGCTTGAAAATCCATTCCCATCAAGTGCGTTATTAATTCCTTTAAATGCAGAAAAAATTGACATTAGCGTTATAATTGACCATAAAATTTTCAATAAAGCTGCTCCGATTTTTTTCTTCATTAAAACTAAAACCACAGTTAAAACTTCTACTGTAGGTAGTACAAGTTGATACAATGTCAACCCAATAATTAATAACGCCCCATCAGAGCTACTCCAGACATCGACTGATGAACTTAATCTCAACATGCTAGAAACGTAAAAAAAAGCACCCGTTATATGTATAAGCATGAAAAGGGAAAAAATAATTAATATAACCCATAAAGAAGCGGGCATTTTCATAACGACCTCCTGTGTCAAAGGTCGTTATGCTAATTTAACTTAAGTAGAATGTCATTGTTTTGTTCAACACCTCCCTGCACTGAGTTATTAGCTTTTTCTTTTGCTAATAACTCACATTCCGTCTCTGCAAGGCTCTCTGCTCCAGCTTGTTTTTAATGGTAGATAGAATTACAAGGCAATTTCACTCGAACATCAGCCCTATACTCCACAGGAAATATATTCTGAGTCTGTGGTTATTTAGAAGCATGCTTGCGCTTGCGCCTTCTTTTACCGCTGATATCACGACTTTCTCTAGTATGAGATTTTCAGTTTTTGCTTCATTTTCAATTAAAGATCTTTGCTTCGATTAATATTTCTAATTGCTTTAACTGTTTGAGATTATATTTTAACCGGATAGTATTTCATTCATGCCTCTAATGATTAGCTGATGGCTATGAATATTTACCTTAAGTGTGTATAGTTTCTGATTACTCAATAAACTACAAAGAACTTGTATGCAGGATTTACTGGATGTAATTATTGATTTTCTCTCTTCGTTCAAATGGCGTACCGCAATAATGATTGTTGCAGGTGTCGTCGTGCTAATCAGTCGATTTAATGACTATTTTATCATCGGGTTCTTTTCTATTGCTTTAGTATTATACTTTCCAGAAATCTGGCGATTTATGAGCAAAAAAAGAAAACTAAGAAATCCTTTTAAATAACCAAGGATTAAATGTGCTGACGCCGACAATTGGGCTTATAACAACCCTTATCATTGATATTATCTTGATATATTTAATTTTTTTCTGTTTCAAAGGAATTCGACGTTCAAGTCTTTCAACCGTGTTTGTCAGGCTTGCTCTTGCATCATGTTATAGCATCGTGATGCTATATAGCATTTCAATTAGCTTACTGCTCTTAGGCTCGGTATTGAGATAAATGAAAAATCGACTCTAGAATTACTCGGCTGGCATAAAAATATCTTGTACTCAAAAGTTTCTAATGTATACCACGATAATTTAAGAGAAAATGAGTCATTAAAGAGCTCTACTTTTATGATCTATTAACAGCCAGCTGAAGCCAAATACAACCGATGCTATCTAAATGTATAAAATAGATACGGCGCTATCAGGTAAACTTTTTATAACGTGTTTCGGCTAATACATATACTCCATTATAACGACTAAGCCCGCAACGATAACAGCTTTCCTAGCCAATCGTTACTGTTCAACATTCGGACGCTTAGACTAGCCTTAGCGAACCGATAGCGCACTATAAGACGATATATCATTCTCGAGCGAAGAAACGGTGCCTTGACCACACCTCATTTTTTTGCGAATAATGCCAAGATACGGCTTACTGGTATCGGTGAGGCTGTCAGCACAATGTGTTTAAACCAATAACCGTAGGTGTGTATACGTACGGATGAAAACGCATCAATGCATGCCAGTAGCTTTTGGGGATCCACTGACTCAGAACGAAAGTAAACCAACTCGATACATTCCCTACCCATTTTTTCATCACATCGATACAATAATCGCATAATCACCTAGTATGACGACCCCAATAAGTATTCAGTCTTATAAATAACTGACAGAGTGCTGCATTCTTGATATGTGCTGGAATAAACCCACAACAACTCTATTAACAATGAATCCCCTTATAATATAAGATGTTTATTCATATTCTTTCCCCCGCCCTGTATTACCCTCGGCTCATGCCAATAGAGCGATACCCATCGTGATACCTCTTCGTGTTATCCTTTGCTAAGTAATCCATACGATCTTGTAATACAGATAGTTCTTGGATATAGGTCGAGCTATTTGGATTTTAATAAAACACAGTTCCTTTTGGAAAGTGGACTAAACTAGCATACTTCTTCACTAGTAGTTTTAACGCACTACACCATGCCTTCTGAATGAAAGAACCTAAACTTGTAGTCGAACTATAATGACCTACCGAATGGTAAAAATCTTTATTCAGTAATAGCAAAACATGATAATGCTTACGGTGATTACGCTCACCAATCTCACGAACCCAAATATAACGTAAGCGATTAGGAAACAACAACTCACACAGTTAGAAATCCGGCTACGACAAAGCATGGTTAAACGGCAGAAACAGATTGAAGAAGTAATGACCCCGTTTAAAGCCCAGCAAAACGTTGGGATACAAGAAACACAGAAGTATACTCATGAGTTAAAGCAAGCTCAGAAAAACTCGTCAGATTGGGCACTGACTCAAGTCTTTATTTGGAGTCTCGTTAATCCTGAAAAACCCGTATTGACTCACGCGCTATTTAGTCTCGAGGACTCAAGAGGAAGAGAAGACTTCACGCCATGGATAACCAAAGTTATGGGCCAATCAGCCCGTACGGATGCATTAGCTTGGGTATATCAAGATAAAATGAACTCAAAAGATTATATCAACCACTTAGCAAAAGCGCTCTTTTTCTACCAAACACAATCTATTACAAAACCTGAGTTTTCTCGCTACCGTTACTAATCGGCTCATCGTGAAAATTTGCCCAACTCTTCACGTTCTCTTTTGCGTTTACACTCTGTAGGCGCATTCATTAAGGTTAATTTATGTCAATTTTTAAACTTATCGCGACCTCCGTAAGCGTTGTGACACTGGTATCTATCACCTACTACGCCCAAAAGATGGTCAATGAGCAACTCACGCTTGAAGGCGAGTATTCCGACACTGAAATTCAAGCTGCTCGACTTGGGGCGACACTCGCGTGTACCACGTTATTAGGTGGCGCCATTGAGCGACTGCTTAACGGGCTATTTAGCGAACACTAAAACTTAACTATTTCAATGTAATAACAATATAGCGGCAGGCCAATAGGTCTGCCTTTTTTATTTCTCAATATCCCTAATAAGGTTTTCTTATGACACTCGATTCAATATCTGCAACACTCGTCCCAAACCACCAACGCACGCATTTCTGGCAAAGCCACTTTGGTACAGTAAAAGGTTTCGCCACGTTTGAGGTGGTGATTGTCACTATCATGGGGCAGTTCTGTGATGAGTATACAGGCGGCTATTGGGAATACTGCACCTTATCCAATGCTGGCGCATTTATTTATCCCGATTTGAGTTCTGAAAAACTCACGCTATTCAATATGCACAATGGCAATGAAGCGGGACTCAGCCCTGAAGCGGCAGGTGTCGCCGTCTGCTTGATGCTATATAGCCAATGGTCGTTCAGAACGGAAAGTGAACTACTGGTTGACCGTTTCTACCAGCTTCGTGATTATGCCATTCAACACCCTGAAAGTTCAGCTATTTTCCATCTTATCGATTAACTACTCCCTTGCTTCATTCTTTCAGCTTTACCTATCTTATTTATTTTCAAGGAAATTAACTATGACTCGTTTAGCTTCCCGTTTTGGTGCAGCGAATAGCATTCGTCGCGACCGCCCATTAACCACAGAAGAATTATTTCGTACCGTACCGAGTGTTTTCTCAGAAGAAAAACACGATTCACGTAGTGAACGGTACACTTACATCCCAACCATTACCTTATTGGATAGTCTTCAAAAAGAAGGCTTCTATCCGTTCTTTGCTTGCCAGACTCGTGTGCGTGATGCTAGCCGTCGAGAACACACCAAGTCTATGGTCACCCCGCATTTTGCAAGATAAAAATTTCAGGATTGGGCTTGCTTAAATCTATCCGGCGTCTGTTGAAAAATATATTTTCGCGCCATGATGAGAGTCGCGCCTAATGAAACTTAAAACACATCCGGCTTGTATCAGCCTGCTTCGTGGTCAGTTTTGTCATCAGGCCGTTGAGCCGTTTATGCCATCAATCTATATCTTCGCAAACCAGGAGTAACGTTAAAATCTTATGAATTAATTTCAATAAACTAGTTAGAACTGGGCATAGGGCTGTTTATGATAACTTACAGCCCATGCAATCCTCGCAAGTTTGTTCGCTAGGGCACATGCCACTACATTTGAATGCCGCCTAGTTAATAATTCCCTAACCCAATCAGCAAGCCTACCTTGCTGATTATTCAACCTTATCATAAATATTCTGGCACATTGTACAAGGAGCCTTCGGAGGTTTTTATTTCCTCTTTTACTTATCCCCATCAGGACATTTTTACCGCCAGTACTATACTGTCTTGGCACGATCCCCAGAGACGCCGCAAAATTTCGCCCATTTTCATATTGCTTCCCGTCACCGAGCTCGCAGCTCAACAGGCTAGCTGTTATTAAACCAATACAAGGAATACTTTGCAGATGTGATGCATTCTCATCTTGTAAAAGGGAATCTTCCAGTTTTTTATCCAGCGCGTGAATCTGAGCCAGTAAGTAATTGTAATGTTCATGCAGCATTAACAATAATCTGACGAGTTGCTCTGGCAATAAGTTATCCGCTAACACACTAGAAAGTCGCTTAATTACGGCTTCACCTTTGGGAAGACTGACGCCAAATTCAAGGAGGAAGCCGTGCATTTGATTAGCCGTTTTGACTTTATCAGCAACCATTGATTCTCTAAGCCGATGTAGGGCTGACATCATTTGCTGATTTTCCGTTTTCGGTAATACAAATCGCATAGAAGGACGGGATGCCGCTTCACAGATAGCTTCCGCATCAATGAAATCATTTTTATTACTTTTAACAAAAGGACGAACAAACTGTGGTGATATCAATTTCGCTTCATGGCCTAAATCAGCAATCCGACGAGCCATATATTGAGAGCCAGAGCAGGCCTCCATAACTACGGTTGCTGAAGAACATCCAGCCAGAAACTCAAACAATTTCGCTCGTGTAAACTTTTTGCGAAGCACCATCCTTCCAGCATTATCCTGACAATGAATATGAAAAGAGTGCTTACCAATATCAATTCCGATAAGAGAGACATTTTTCATGATGATTCCTCCCAAAAGACACATTGCTATCGTACTACGCACGGGACGGGGTGACCATCTCATTACACATGTTACGGTTACGTCGCCATGACCAAATCACAGGAATACAAGTACCTGAAATTATTCTCCTAAATAGTCATGATGGTTCAAGCAGCTACCAGATGTTGCCGAGGCTTTTTCGCCAAGTTTGTCAAAATGGTTTAGTGTGCGGCGATACCTTTGGTGAGGTGCGTGTACCCCATAAAGGTGATGTTATCGGCAAGGTAATTGAAGGAGCTTATGAAGTATTGGAAACCTTTGATACGGTTGCTGAAAAGCGTGAACAGATGCAATCTCTTCTATTACCGCCACCAGCACAGCAAGCCTTGGCACAAGCTGCCTTGACGTATCGCTTTGATGAGGAACATAAACCTATTACCGAGGAACAAGTATTACAGCCTCGTCGTTGGGAGGATAAGAAAGATGACCTATGGACTGTATATCAACGCTTGCAGGAGAATTTAATCAAAGGAGGCTTATCAGGCTGGAATGCGAAAGGCAAGCAAGCTCGCACTCGTTCGGTGAATGGCATTGATGGGGATATTAAACTGAATAAGGCACTGTGGGTAATGACTGAAAAGATGTATGAACATTTTAACGGAAGGAGGGTGATATAATAACCATCATACTATTCCAAAAATAAAAAGAATATCTAATACTATCTAACCGTAGCTGAGCAAAGCCAATCAATAATGGCATACTGAATGGCATATCGATATAACCTTAAAAGCAAAAACGCCACGCTAATCAATAGCATGGCGTTAAATAATGGCGGAGGAGGAGAGATTCGAACTCTCGGATGGTTTCCCATCGGCGGTTTTCAAGACCGCTGCCTTCAGCCGCTCGGCCACCCCTCCGCAATGACGTGCACTATAAACATCCTCACTTTGGATGTAAACCCCTAATTTGTTCGTTCGCCTTAAAAATATACGCATTTCAGCCTGTTAGGTGAAAATATCAACATTTTGATTCGTTTGCTTGGGTTATGGGATGATTTTTGCTAAATTTGGGCTCTGTTTTTTTAGGATTTAAAAAGTATGTTGCTGTTCAACAATCAAGAAATTGAAACGGACCCACAAGGTTATCTGCTTGATAGCCAACAATGGTCAGAGGAACTGATTCCTTTACTTGCACAAGAAGAAGGCATTGAACTCACTCACGAGCACCTCGAAATCATTCGTTTTGTGCGTAATTTCTACTTAGAATTTAATACATCTCCAGCGATTCGTATGCTAGTCAAAGCGGTTTCTCAGCAATTTGGCGAAGAAAAAGGCAATAGTCGCTATTTATATCGACTCTTTCCAAAAGGGCCTGCTAAACAAGCGACTAAACTTGCAGGCCTACCTAAACCTGTGAAATGTATTTGATATCTCACTCATAGCGGACATTAAAATCCGCTATTGGTGCTGTTTGCCAGTTTTCACTAAAGAAGTGGTCAATTTTTGCACCTGGTGGCCCCCCTGCTTTCAGCCAGTCATCGACAAATTCAATATCTTGCTCTGTACCATAAATCGCAAGCTTTACACTTCCGTCATCACGGTTACTTACAAAACCTTTAAGTCCATTTTGATTGGCCCAATGATATGTTTGATAACGAAAGCCACCCCCTTGAACTCGCCCATAAATATAAAAGTAACGACCTGATGTTGCCATGTTCGCCTCCTTTCAGAGCATAATTGAATGATTCTCTTTTTTAGCTGTTGTTTTTTACGCATTGAACAGATAATCTGCTGTTGAGGCACTGCTTTTTCATCGTTGCGTATAAAGACAGTGTATTGCGTTATTGCTAATTGTCCATACGTTAACTTGAAAACGCGCAGCACTGCCCACATATAGATTGAAGTACAAGCAAGGCTTTTAGGAGGTCGCTATGATGATCACCAGTAAATATGGAATCGGGCAACAAGTCAGGCACAAACTTCTCGGCTACTTAGGGGTCGTTGTTGATGTGGACGCTGAATACTCGCTCGAACAACCACATGATGATGATATTGCCTCAAACAGTACGCTACGCGATCTGCCTTGGTATCATGTTGTTATGGAAGATGACAACGGGGATGCTGTTCATACTTATTTGGCTGAAGCACAAATTACTTATGAATCTGCGGATGACCATCCTGAACAACCGTCGATGGATGAACTTGCAGAGTCAATAAGGTCTCAGTTACAGGCACCGCGTCTGCGTAACTAATTTTTCTTGTCATTAATGAACGCAACCGTAAAGCAGCAACTAAGCTGCTTTACTTTTTAGCGGCTGGCTAAAATCATTACTTCTCAAGCCCCAAAGCTGGAATTTCTTGTTTTGGGCACTTATCCATTACAAACGTTAGCCCTGCTTCTAACGCAATTTTTTGGGCTTCTTCACTGATCACGCCTTTTTGCAACCATAAAACTTTCGCTTTGGCAGCAATCGCTTCCTGTGCAATACCAACAGCAGCTTCAGCATTACGAAACACATCCACCATATCTATTGGTGTCGGTATATCACTTAATTTCTCATAGACTAATTGCCCTAACAACATTTGCCCAGCTAATTTAGGACTGACAGGAATAACGTTATAGCCTTGATGTAATAGATATTCCATAACTTCATAACTGGGTCTATTTACTTTTTCGCTCGCACCGACTAACGCAATGGTCTTCACGCTTTTTAAAATTTCAGCAATTTCTTGATCTTTCATCAAAATATCTCCCAAAACCAGTAAACTATTCACTTGCATTATGATATATCTGGTACATCTTTGCCCAATCAATTTTAACGATATTTAAAGTTCATCTGACTTAAGGGAAAACCATGGAATCAACAACCCGTATCATTGGTGCCTCAAAAAATATTGCTCTAGTTGCCCATGACCACTGTAAGCCCTCATTGTTGTCTTGGTCCAAGAAAAACACGCAGCGCCTACAAGCCCATAAACTGTACGCAACTGGGACAACGGGAAATTTGATTAATCAGCACACTGGATTACCAGTCACAAGTATGCTGAGTGGGCCAATGGGGGGAGACCAGCAAATCGGTGCCATGATTGCGGAACAAAAAATTGATCTTTTGATTTTCTTTTGGGATCCGCTCAACGCTGTTCCTCATGACCCCGATGTTAAAGCCTTGCTACGTTTGGCTACAGTTTGGAATATTCCTGTCGCCACTAACCCTGCAACCGCAGATTTTCTCATCACTTCACCATTTTTTGATGAGGCAATCGATATTGTTATCCCTGATTATCAAAGCTACTTAACCAAACGTACTAACTAATACAACAATGACCCTGTGCCTAAGGCTTTCGGCACAGGGTCGTACCATTACGGTTTTTTCTGTCTCGGTACGCCCAGCAGCCTAAGTTCTTCAACAAACTCAGATGGTTGCTCCGGGTTATAGAGTAGCCAAACTTGCTGCTTTGCTCGTGTTATTGCAACGTACAATAGACGCCGTTCTTCAGCATGCTCAAATGATTCAGGTTGTGGTAATAAAGCCCGCTCAATAATCGACTCTCTTGCCGGTGCTGGAAAGCCATCTTTTCCACTGTTTAATCCACAAATAATCACGTGATCAGCTTGTTGCCCCTTGGAAGAATGGATCGTCATAAACTGAATATTCAGCTTAGGCCAACGTGTTTGCGCTTTATTTAGAATCTCAGGTTTTAAATAATGATAACGAGCTAACACCAGTATCGTTTCATTATCAAGCACATACCCACTCATTTTATCAAGCAAACGTTCCAATGCATCTTCATACAAAAGCACTACTGATTTTTTATTGCCTTTAGTTAAGCTATTTAAAGGTTTATCAATCTGAATCGGATTCTGCAAAATAAACTGATTCGCAATGTCGCCAATGCGTTCATTAAACCGATACGTGGTGTCCAGAGCACAAAGCTCCCCTTCACCAAAGTTATGCTCAAACGATGTCGTTAAATCTAATTCAGCACCACTGAAACGATAAATAGCTTGCCAATCATCACCTACCGCAAACAGCGTCGTTTGCTTATTTTGTTGGCGCAAAGCTTGTAATAGCTTGGCTCTTAACGGCGAAATATCTTGAAATTCATCGACTAAAATATGCTTCCATGGGCTAATAAAACGCCCTTTTTCAAGGATATTAACCGCTTGATGAATAAGACCCGAAAAATCAATCGCGCCTTCTTCTTTTAAGGCCCCCTTCCATACTTTTAATAATGGAGCCATTAATTTAATACGTTTTTGAAATAGCTCTCGCACCTCTTCTGGCGCGTTATCAACCATCTCTTTTTGGCTGCCACCATGCATGCGCATCAAACTTAGCCAACTTTCTAATCGCGCAACGACTCTCTGCGTGATTTTTTCATTTTGCCAAAACTCGCCCTCTGGGATATCCCACACAAGTTCTTCACTTAACCACTCTCGCCAACCTTTGGCTTGCGCTTTTTTACTCGAACACTGTTCACGCCACTCTTTTAACAATAACGCCTGACGCTTTTTCGTATCCGTTTCTAATTCACTCACTACAGGGGATTTTTTACTGCCTTCTCGAATAATGTGCAACGCTAAAGCATGGAAGGTTTTTGCTTGAATATTATCGTGCTGTAAACGAGCCTGAATACGTTCATTCATTTCATCGGCAGCTTTACGGCCAAATGCCAACAATAAAATTTGATCAGGTTGCGCCAGCCCCCGTAAGACCAACCACCCTGCACGAGCAACTAAAACCGAGGTTTTACCGCTTCCTGCGCCTGCAAGTACAAGGACATTATCTTCACCATTAATGACAGATAACGATTGTGAATGATTGAGTGGCGATGATTCCACTTGCTGAAAGAAATCGTGATAGCGAACCAAAACAGATTCACACCACTTTTCATTGATTTGCTTACGACACTGCTGGCTATGATTCAGCCATTGTAGACATAATTGATACTGTGACGAACAGTTTTCAAACTGTGAAATTCTGACTAGGGGCAAAGGCAATGACGAAAACTGCTGCTTAATGTTATCTTTAATGGCAGTTAATTGGCGTAAACTCAACCACGCATCTTGCTGTGATATTTGCTCAATTTTGTTCACCAAGTGAGAGAGAACCTCTGCACTCACCTCGCTCATTTCACCACTCCATTGCTGCCATTTTTCATTTAAATAATGAAAGAATCGCTGAGTTTGCTTCCATTCAGTACCATGTAAACGAACCACCTGTTCATTCACAATTTCAAATTCCAACTCCCCCCAGACAATGCCCCGCTTACAACGAAGATCAACCAGTTCATTAAAAGGGATAAGATATTGGTGATTTTCACCGCTAACTTCAATACCAGCGTTGAGTAAGCGAACCCGATTGTAGGGATGCTGAGCCAGACGCTGTCCAATCTGTGTTGATTTCAGTTCCATACGTCCTGCACCTGAAAATATCAATGATGAAAATACGGTTGGCTTGATTCCAAACGGTTTTTTATTCCGAGCAAACACGCTATCCTATAAGGCATAGGGATTTTCTTACCTTTGAGGTACTTTGTGCTAACGCTGCTAACCAGTTATCGTCGTGTGCTATATAACAGCCATATTTTATATTATATCCGAATCTTTATAGCCCTGACAGGCACAACCTTATTGCCATGGATCTTAGGGCAAGAGCCAAAGGTGACCATTCCACTAACATTAGGCGTCGTTGCTGCTGCATTAACTGACTTAGATGATAGGCTAACTGGCAGAATAAAAAATTTAATTATCACCCTTTTTTGTTTTTTTATTGCCTCAGTTTCTATTGAGCTTTTATTCCCTTACCCCGTATTTTTCTTTTTTGGTCTAGCATTTTCCACTTGTGGCTTTATTCTTTTAGGTGCATTAGGTCAACGTTACGCTACCATTGCATTCGGTGCGTTGTTAATTGCTATCTACACCATGTTAGGTGTTCCCATTTTTGATACCTGGTACCAACAACCAGCACTTCTTCTCACTGGGGCAGTTTGGTATAACCTTTTAACCTTAATCGGCCATATTTTGTTCCCAGTTCGGCCACTACAGGATGCAATTACCCAATGTTATCAACAGCTATCAGCTTATTTGGATGCAAAAGCCAACTTATTTGATCCTGACCTCGAGGATGATTATCAGCAATCTGTTTACGATTTGGCAATTGTAAACAGCAACTTAGTTAATACAATGAACCAAACAAAGAGCGCATTACTTAGTCGATTAAAAGGCGACCGAGGGCAAAAAGGGACGCGCAATACTTTGCACTACTATTTTGTTGCTCAAGACATTCATGAGCGTGCTAGCTCATCCCATATTCAATATCAACAACTTAGCCGTACACTTCGTCATCATGATATTTTATTTCGCTTTCAACGCTTATTAACGATGCAAGCCCGCGCTTGCCAACAAGTTGCTCAATCGGTGTTATGGCGCAAACCATACCAACACAACCCGCGCTTTGAGCGCACATTTACCTACCTTGAGAACTCATTACAGTTACTCAAAGAACAATCACCAACACGCCACGAAGTCAAAGCTCTACATAACTTACTTAAGAATTTGAAAGGCATTGATGTTCAACTTAAAGGTTTAAGCCTTGAACAAGGTTCTTGGCAACAAAACAATAAACAAATTGAGCAATTATCTGATGAATCGCTTTCAGGCTTTGGTGATATCATTTCCCGCGTAAAACACCACTTAACGCCCAAATCTTCTTTGTTTCGCCATGCTGTACGAATGTCAATTTTGCTTTGTACTGGCTATGCCATTATTCAATTGTTTGATATGGAAAGAGGTTATTGGATTTTACTCACCAGCTTATTTGTCTGCCAACCTAACTACAGTGCAACTAAACGACGCTTGGCGTTACGGATTATCGGCACTATTGTAGGTATTCTTATCGGCTTGCCACTCCTTAACTTAATACCATCAATGGAAGGGCAACTGATCCTCATCGTCATTTCTGGTTTACTATTTTTCATGTTCCGTAGCAGCCAATATGCGCAAGCCACACTTTTTATTACCTTATTGGTTTTATTCAGTTTTAACTTACTGGGTGAAGGCTTCGATGTCGCTCTCCCACGCATTATCGATACTTTAATCGGCTGCTTTATTGCATTACTGGCGGTGAGTTTTATTTGGCCTGATTGGAAGTTTCGTCAACTTCCTCAAGTGGTGCAAAAAACCATGGATAGCAATTGCCGTTATCTCGATGCGATTTTATTACAGTACTACCAAGGAAAAGACAATGGTCTAGAATATCGAGTGGCTCGCCGTGAAGCGCATAATAACGACGCAGAGTTTGCTTCCATTGTTTCCAATATGGCATCAGACCCTAAATCCTATCGGATAACACAAGAGCAAGCTTTTCGTTTACTCTGTTTAAATCATACCCTGCTAAGCTATATTTCAGCCCTTGGTGCTCACCGCGAACAGATGCAAAATGAAGAAAATTTAGCCTTATTAAATGATGCAATTTGTTATGTCGAATCTTCCCTGCAAATTACTACGCTAGACCCGCATATCGTTGATAAAAAATCAGAAAAATTACGTAATAGCCTCTTACACCGTATTGATAATATTTCAGCAAGCGATGATGAAAAAACATTATTAATCATGGAACAAACAAAACTATTGCTTGAGCTGATCCCAGAAATCAAACAAATGATTCGACAAATCAGTTCATCATAAAATATACCGATGAGCGGGTATTAGAATATAAAACAAGCTTTTAATACCCGCTTAACTTTCCGTTCTATACAATGCAATGTATTGAATATCTTAGCGAATAACCTTTCTTACTGTGATATCAAACCACGGTTAATTCGAAGCTGTTATACCAAGCAATCAACTCTTGTTTAATTATTTTCGGTAATACTGCGCTATGACAGCCTTCAATCGCAGCAGCTAAACCAATCAGTAACTTAATACTTGGCTTATGCCGCCCGTGTTGTTTTAACTTCATAAAACAGGCTTTGGCTCCCACCATGCGTAGATCATCCGCATGCAGAATCCCAATCTTCCCTAACGCCCTTTCAACAGACATATTCATATTTGGTAAGTCTTTAATTCTACGTGTAATAACCTGCTTTTGTTGCAATTCCTCAACGGCAGAGTGGTAGGCAATCTCAATAAACTGAAAAAGTGCTTTTTCGTCACACCACATTTGTTCTGAAAGTTGGTAATAACGCATTTCCAATGGGATACCTTTTTTCGTGTAAACCAGTCTATCAAGCCCCGATGCCTCAAAATGACTTCTTGCCAACAAGCAACCTCTTAAATAAAAGTGGCCATCAAGCAACAAACCTACAATCACGTCATCCACTAATAAGCAATACCCGCCAAAATGGTTTTTGCGTTTAAGCTGACCGAGACGGCCTAATAAACGGGACAAATAAAAAATTTTTTCTTCCGATAGTAGCATTTACCTTAACTCCTTTTTGGGTTTGGTTAATTTTCATCCTTGAGAGAATTAATTTTATTATTTCTTTCATTACAACCAATTACGCATAGCCAATTCTGAGAGTTTCCATAAAAAATGCCAAGAAGAATGCATAGAAAAACACCAAAGTTGCGAAGCGCTTTGAAAAAATAGGCTTGATATTGGATGGATATACAGTTACTGTATGTTCATACAGCATTGTAACGAGGTGAATTATGAGCATCTATTCTTGGAATGACACAACAAAACATTCTCTTAATAATTACGCACAATCTTTCCAAACCACTGAACAGGCCAATAGCCTGGTACAGCAAGGTATGGTGAGTGAACTTGTCTACGATGAAAAGCACCCAATTCTGGACTTCATCTTGTTACCTATGCTCCGCCAATTTGGTATTCAATCGCGTTGGTTATTATGGCTAAGCCCAAACAAAAAACTCAGTAAACACTGGTTAGAACAAGCGGGTATTCCTACGCACAAAGTCATGCAAGTAAGCCATATGGAACCCATTACAACCATTGATGCCATGGAAAAAGCATTAAAAAGTGGTAATTACAGCGTGGTTTTAGGGTGGCTACCAGAATTAAATGAACAAGATTTTGTTCGTTTACAAGATGCCGCACAAGAAGGCCATTCTATTGGTTTTATAATGCGCCCACAAAAAGCCTATAATATGGTGAGTATGCAATCTGGACAGCTAAACAACTTAAAAATTCATTCAAATCATTATCACTAGCCAAGATTAAGAATTTTCTTACTAAATTTAACCTTTAGAAATATTTATTCCTAAAGTGAAATGAAAAGCATTGAAGATCAATCAGATAGATAAAAAACAATCATAATTAGAAATATACATATCTCTCTGATTTATACACTAAAAAAATACTTTTTTTAACGTTTATTGCTCACTCTACTTGTATCTTTTTAAGTTCGTTGTAGACTTTAGCTTGTTAAGCTTATGGCATTATTTTTTACTTTTATAATTTTTTTGTAGATAATGTCTGCGAAACCTAGCAAGTAAATTGAACCAATGGCAAATAATAAGGCTCACTGAAGCCATGCCAATATTGGATGATAACGAGGCGTAAAAATGAAAAAAACAGCTATCGCAGTAGCAGTGGCAGTAGCCGCTTTTGCAACAGTTGCACAAGCAGCTCCAAAAGATAACACTTGGTATACAGGTGCTAAATTAGGTTGGTCTCATTACGAAGACACTAAATTCAACTCACCAGAAACTGATTTACACGTAGGTAAAACTACCGATCGTGATACTTTAGGTGCTGGTGCATTTGCTGGTTACCAATACAACCAGTACATGGGCTTTGAATTAGGTTACGACTGGTTCGGTAAAATGAAATACAAAGGCGCTGGTAACAGCGGCGACCTGAAATCTATGGGTGTTTCATTAACCACTAAATTAAGCTATCCAATCATGGATGACTTAGACGTTTATACTCGTCTGGGTGGTATGGTTTACCGTACAGAAGCGAAAGCTAACCAAACTGAAGGCCGTTTCAAAGACACAGACACTGGCGTTGCTCCTGTATACGCATTGGGTCTTGAGTATGCAATCACTCCAGAGTGGGCTACTCGTTTAGACTACCAATGGGTTAGCAACTTAGGTGATAAAGACAACATCGGTACTCGTCCAGACAACGGCATGCTGAGTGTTGGTGTTGCTTACCGTTTCGGTCAAGAAACTGCTCCAGTAGTTGCTCCAGCTCCAGTTGTTGAGCCAGCAGCTCCAGTTGTTGAAAACAAACGTTTCACACTGCGTTCAGACGTTCTGTTTAACTTCAACAAAGCAACTCTGAAACCAGAAGGTCAGCAAGCGCTGAACGAACTGTACAGCGAACTGAGCAGCATCGACCCAACTCAAGGTCGCGTACTGGTTGTTGGCTTCACAGACCGTATCGGTTCACAAAACTACAACCTGCCACTGTCACAAAAACGTGCTCAGTCAGTTGTTGATTACTTAGTATCTAAAGGCGTTCCAGCATCTGCAATCGCAGCTGAAGGTCGCGGTAAAGAAGATCCAGTAACTGGCAACAAATGTGACGCAGTTAAAGGCCGTGCAGCTCTGATCGAGTGCTTAGCGCCAGACCGTCGCGTTGAAATCGAAATTCAAGGTACAACTGAAGTTGTTACTCAACCAGGCGCTTAATTCTTAGCCCTAGTTTGAATTTTGAACTAAATATAAAAAACCCCAATTTCGATTGGGGTTTTTTTTAATCATTGGTTTTTTGAGTCAAAAATGCGTGCTTTTTTAGTTCTACCCGATACCTATTCTGCTAACCAGTTATTGCAGTTCCATTTTTTATTAACTCACCAGCGAAGATCCCTAACAATCTCCCCTCGACACATTACTCACCATTACTTTTTTGCTGTGCCAAGTATTGCCTGAAGATCCTGCTTTAGTGTACTCATTTGGTTTTCATATTTATCTTTATGCTCTGCATCTTCTATCAACTGGATGATCGTTTCTGACAATGTTTTATTCCGTTTTACCGCTAGGTTTGATAAACGCTGCCAAACCGAAAAATTCAAATCTATTGATTTTTTACGTGTATGCGGGTGCTCTGCATTAAAATGGCGTTTACGTCTGGCGCGAATACTCTGCTTCATTCGGTTATCAAGATCAGGATTCATATGTAATGAAATCCATTTGAGCACTTCGCTCGGCCTATTTTCTGTTTTTAACAGCAATTCGATCGCTTCTTTTTCTGCGCTTCTTTCGATGTAACGGGTTATCGCCTCGCCAGCACGTGCTTTATTAACGAGATACTCCCATTTCCAGCCACATTCAAGATTTTCAAGCTGCTGATATTTCATAATTTTTCCTGAAGAAAACCGAACCTATCTTTATATTAGCAATAATATAAACAAAATGCTCAAGCAGAAATTCAATTTAACTAAATAATCATTTTTACCGTAAAGAAAATAACCGTTTTTTGTCTAAATAGTGTAGAATCCGCATCCACCTGTTAACAAATTAATAATCCTGCATGTCCACTTTTGAAAACATACTCGTCATCTATGGGGTTGGCGGCCTATGTGCTATGTTATTCACCCTATTTGTCACGAAAGATCCAAACTGTTTTATGCGTCTACTTAGTGCTCTACTAATTGGCTTCACTTGGCCAATGACACTCCCTGTTGTGCTCATGTTTTCGTTATTCTAATCGATATTTCAACAATTATTGCTGCAAGATTGCCTATCAAAGGCTAATATAACAATCTTGCCCACTGGGTAATTTACTGGCTTGAAAATCGTTTATAAAACAAACAACACGAATGGTCAATTGACCACATAAACACAATCAAGTACATGCGCCCAGCTAATTGGCAGGCATTTCGTTTATAACTCTATTAATAGCAGATAATCATAGTGATCAGTCAAGAACTAACATGGCAAGGCCTAATTCCTAATTTATCGTCATTTCAGACACATTTTGTTTCTTCAGGATCTCTGAACTCCGCAACATTTTCCGATACTCAACCACGGTTGTTTGATGGAATGCAGCGTTTCGTTAAAGAGTTAGCTCACACTCGCTTTATGTTTATCAAATCTGATGAAAGTGAGGAATATCTTTGCACTTATGCAAATACAATTAACTCATTACTAGAAAACACACCCGTCATTGATGGTGATTATCAATTATCTGAAGATAAGCACGCTTTTCAGTGGAAAAGCGGTATTAAAAGCCGTTTTTCAACTCAGCAACCTATTGCTTATCGCCATTGGGTAGAACCAGAGCAATTATTTGGTTATGTTACCCCATCATTGCAACTCGTACCGGGTCTACTTCACCAAGTCAATGGTGGTGTGCTTGTCATCGCCGCAAATGCATTAATTAGTCAACCACTTATGTGGAACCGCCTTAAAAATATGGTTAACCGCCGTCAATTAGAATGGTTACCCTACTCTGAAAATCAGCCACTGCCTATTAGTATAGAACCTCAGCCTCTTGAACTTAAAATCGTGGTTGTTGGGGATAGGCTCGCGTTAGAAGAACTTGAATATAGTGCGCCAGAGATCTTTGATAGCGCTATTTATGGTGAATATGAACCTGTCATGTTCTTCGAAGATGAAGAACAATTGTTACTATGGATGAGTTATATCAAATCCATTATAGAAAAAAATTCATTACCGAATATTGCAGCCGATGGATGGATCCCATTTATTCAGCAAGCAACACGTTACTGTGAAGATAAATTCAATCTACCACTCGATACGCCTTGGTTAACTCGCAGCTTGATGGATGCATCCCATTACGCAATCGACGGGTTGCTTACGTTAGAATCTTTTACCAAAGCAATTGAAAACCGCTTATGGCGACATAGTTTTCTGGCTGAACGTACACAAGATGATATTTTACAAGAACAAATTTTTGTTAAAACTGAAGGCGAAGTGATCGGTCAAATCAATGGATTGTCTGTCTTACAGTATCCCGGTCACCCTGAAGCGATTGGTGAACCATCACGCATTACTTGCGTCGCTCACTTGGGTGATGGTGAGTTTACAGATGTTGAACGTAAAGCAGAGCTTGGCGGTAATATTCATGCCAAAGGTATGATGATTATGCAAGCCTACTTAAACTATGAGTTGAAACTGGAGCAACCTCAGCCATTCTCAGCATCAATTGTTTTTGAGCAGTCATATGGTGAAGTTGATGGTGATAGTGCCTCCCTCGCTGAACTGTGTGCGTTAATCAGCGCCTTGGCATTACAACCTATTGATCAGCAAATTGCTGTGACGGGTGCTGTTGACCAGTTTGGTTATGTGCAACCTATCGGTGGCGTTAATGAGAAAATTGAAGGCTTCTTCGATATTTGTGAAAAACGTGGTTTAACGGGCGAGCAAGGTGTCATTATCCCCATGGCTAACGTGCGTCATTTATGCACCAAAGCGGAAGTGGTTGAGGCCGTAAAAGCAGGTCAATTCCATATTTGGCCTGTCGAACATGTTGCTCAAGCCATTACACTGTTAACGAAGCAGCCTTACTTTGAACAGCAAGTGGAAGAAGATAATGTACACTTGTTAGCTTTAATTCAAGAACGTATTAACCAAGCAAATTCCCCTGATAAAGCCAGACTTCCTTGGTTCTTGAAGTGGATGAGTTAAGTAAAGATTGCGTAAAAAATAGCAGATCGGAGTTGTTCAGCGTACAAGTGTAAGCTATCCTGTACCCCTACACATAATAAAGGCTATCTGAAGAACATGGTTGATAAACGCGAGTCCTACACAAAAGATGATTTAATTGCTTCTGGAAAAGGCGAGTTATTTGGGGAAAATGGTCCTCCACTACCATCAGGGAACATGTTGATGATGGATCGCATCGTCAAAATGACTGAAGATGGTGGCACCTTTGGTAAAGGTTATGTCGAAGCTGAGCTCGATATTAATCCTGAACTTTGGTTCTTTGGCTGTCATTTTACGAATGACCCAGTTATGCCAGGCTGTTTAGGCCTTGATGCTATGTGGCAGTTAGTTGGTTTTTACCTTGGCTGGCTGGGTGGCGAAGGCAAAGGCCGTGCTTTAGGTGTGGGTGAAGTTAAATTCACAGGCCAAGTTCTGCCAACAGCGAAAAAAGTCACCTACCGTATCAGTTTTAAACGCGTGATTAACCGCAAACTAATTATGGGCTTAGCGGATGGCGAAGTGTTAGTTGACGGTAAATCAATTTATACCGCAACAGACTTAAAAGTAGGCTTATTCAAAGATACCAGCGCTTTCTAAGTTACTGAAATGCAAACCTCCGCAATCGCGGAGGTTCTTAAATTGATTGACACTTTTAATTTAAAAACCCGCAAATGGTTCAAAAAGACAGGCAGGTTATTTAACCTAAAAGATCAGATAATAGTGGGATTAAACAACGGCTACGGTTCGATCCTCCATCGCTTTACGCCAACCACCTAGCCAATGCGAACGAGCATCTATAGCCTGATACGGACACAACTCTTTAGAGCGCCCTGCTAAACCTGCTTGATAACCTCTTGATAAAGCTCTTTCTAAACGGTCTCGCTTCTGTCTTTTCATGCCTTACTTCCCTCATCATTTAAATGGAAAAGAAAACAGCACCTACTATTTCTTAATAGGTACACTATAGAAATAGCGCCCACCGAACAGAAAATCAAGTAAAGATTTTCATATATTTGTCATAATTAGCATAAGTGTGACTTGTATAGCTCATTTACGCCAACTATCTGAATTTATTAAATTTCAAAAATATCTCTTTAATAATCATCATTTTAGAATAACCAAAATCGACTATTTTTAAGACTATCCTAAAAGGGTGTTTAAACAGAATTTCTAATGCAAAAAAAATGCACCTCAGGTAATAGTCGTAACTACGTATACCTAAAGTGCACTTAGAAAACTAACTAAATGATGATTAATTAGTGTTTATTGACTTCTTCAGCAATCCCTTTAGCAACTTGCTGCCAGCCCACTGCCAATGTACGGACTAGTTCAGGATAACCATCTTCCTGTTGATCCAACTGGATATCAAAATTACGACGGATCACATTTTTATCCTGTGAGTACGTCCAGAATCCCTGAATAAGCACCTTTCCATCATAACGGCCATTAAAAGCCGTAAGGGTGATATCCAAGGTATCAGGTGAATTTTGTAAAGGCTGCAACGAAACTAACTTTTCAGGCAGTGCTGCTGATAGTTCACTCACCATTGACTGCCCAAGCTGTTGCTCCAGTGGACTTGCCCATAAGTGAGTGCTCGCATTGGTGTAACTCACGTCTGTTGTTTGGTAAGTGATGCCGTTAGACGTCAATACATCCGATAGCATGATACGCTGCAACCAGACCTGTCCTTTATCCATCACCTCTGCAGATTGCGTTTTAGAAGCGTTTATTGGCAATTGATAATACATTTTTTCTGGTGTGCTACTACACGCTGCCAACAACAAAACAAATATCGATATCAGATATCTCATTATTTTTTAACTCCTTTTGGCTGTACATCCTTCGTCGGTTCGGCTTCAAAGACTAATGCATTACTCTTATTGTTTAACGTTCTTAGCAACGGCTGAACTTCTCTCAAGACTTGGTCTAATCGCTGCATATTATCCACCATCTTATTATAGGCAGGTGAACCTGGCTGGAAGCCTTGCATTGCACGGTTCATTTCTTGCAATGTTTTTTGCAAGTCATGCGGTAAGTTTTGGAACTCTTTGCTCGCCATGACTTTATTCAACTCAACGAGCATCGCATTGGCTTCTTTAACCACTTTTTGCCCTTCAGCTAACGTTTGTGTGGTTTGGTTCAACATAGGCTCAATTGGCATATTGTTGATTTTATCCAGCACTGCGATAACTTTTTGCTGAATCTGAGCTAAACCACCGCTGGTTGTTGGGATAATTTTATACCCAGCAACCACTGTCGGGCCTTTATACGGCTCAGCATTTGGTACGAAGTCTAAATCAACGAATAGTGCACCCGTCAGTAAATTACCTGATTTTAATGATGCTCTAAGCCCACCCTGCATCGCCAGTTTTAATTCATTTTTTAAATTAAAATTCGCACCAACGTCTTTAGAGAAACGCTCAGGTTCAATATGAATAAGGACCGGAATTCTAAAGTCATTGTCCAGTGATTGATCTAGACCCGCTGTATAGAACGGAACCTGTGCAACTGTTCCTAAACGGATACCGCGGAATTCAACAGGGGCCCCCGGTTGTAAGCCACGCACGGAATCAGAGAAAAAGAGTACAAAGTCTTGGTACTGGGTATACAGTGAGTTTTGAATGCTGCTTTGGTTATCAAACAGTTCAAACTCTGCATTTTCCTTAACATTCGCGCCCGGTACCCACCCTTCAGGAACATCAAAACTCACCCCACCCGTTAATAAAGTGGCAATTGAGCCCATCTCAACATGTACTCCCTGAGATGACATATCGAAAGCGATACCGCTGTCTTTCCAGAAGCGCACATTCGAGCTCACAAGCTTATCGTACGGAGCGTTAATGAATAATTGATAGCGCATGTCGCGCTTATCCATGTCGAAATTACTGGTTTCGACGGAACCCACTCGGTAACCGCGGAATAAGACAGGATCGCCCGGATTGAGCTGCCCCGCTTTATCACTGGCTAAAATAACGCGGATCCCCTTGGCATCAGGGGAAGCCAAAGGTGGTGTATCTAATAAAGTGAATTCAAAGTGTTCTTTTGCCGCAAGCCCCGGTTGAAGCTCAATATAAGCCCCTGAAAGTAACGTCCCTAAGCCCGTTACACCATCACGCCCTATTGTTGGTTTAACAATCCAAAATGCCGAGTCAGTACGAAGTAACTCTTTCATTTCATTATTTAAACGGGCTTTTATGATAACGCGACTAAAATTGTCATCTAACGTTACACTTTCCACAACGCCGATATCGACACTGCGGCTTTTAATTTTCGTTTTACCTGCTTCGATTCCTTCGGCATTGTAAGTGATCAACGTCACTTCTGGGCCTTGGTTACTAAAGTGGTAAAATAAGACCCATGCACCAAGTAAAATGGTGACAATTGGGATCACCCATACAGGTGACCAGCTTTTTAGCTTACTGACTTTGGCATTAGCCTGTGGTGTTTCTTGTGAGGTCACCCGATGGCTCCTTCTTGTTCAGCAGTATTCACTGCATTTTTCGCATCACAACGATCCCAAGTCAATCGAGGGTCAAATGTCATCGCCGCAAACATCGTTAAAATCACGACAACACCAAAGAAAATAATCCCCACCGCAGGAACGATGCTCATTAACTGCCCCATTTGGACTAAAGAGGCCAAAATCGTAATCACAAATACGTCAATCATTGACCAACGACCGACATACTCCACCAGCTCATAAATAAAATGCATACGATGTGGATCGCGGTTGCCATAACCTTGCGAATCAAGGCATAACCAAGCAATACCAATCATTTTTAACGTAGGAACCATGATACTGGCAATAAAGATAACCATTGCCACAGGGTACGAACCATCCCCCCATAACAAAATAACCCCATCAATAATGGTGGAGTTTAAACCGCTCCCGAGTGTATTAGTCGTCATCATCGGCAACACATTTGCAGGAATATATAACATAATCGATGTTACGAGCAGCGCCATTGTCCATTGTAAACTTTGGTGCTTACGCACACTGCCACGAGAATGACAGCGTGGGCATTTAGATTGCTCAGCCGGCAAAATCGCAGTACAGACCAAACATAAACGTATATTTTGGCTAATGCCTGTTTGACCGACTTTTAACGGGCGTGCTAATTTTGGTGCCGCTTCAATGCGATTCCATAACCAGTGCCTATCTAAGCATTGGAATGCCCTCACCTGTAACATACAAAATACACAGTAAGGTAAAAAGCTTAGGCCAATGCCAATATCGCCATAAGCAATCAGTTTGACAAAACTGACTAAAACGCCCGCTAAAAAAATCTCCGCCATACACCAGGCTTTCATTTGGAATAAAATCCGTGTGATCACCACTTTAATTCCTTTAGGAATGTGAACTTGCAACCCTAAAAGGATAATGGTGACCATACAAAAGGCCGGTATGATTAAGGAGAAGAACAAGAAGAATAGTGCTAAACCGCTATAACGCGTTGAGGCAATAATTTCGATAATTTGAAAAAGCGAAATTTCGTTTTCAATACCCGCCGCGCTCATTTTCACAAAAGGAAATAAGCACGCGATGAATAGCATGATCAACGCACTAAACGCATAGGCAGCAGGCTGCTTATACGGATATCGCCACTTTGAAACTAATGTGGTCTCACAACGCGGGCAAGTTGCTTTACTACCTTGTTCCAATTCTGGAACCGCAACCAGCATATCGCACTGAGGACAAAGCACATGTTCATGAGACTCATGGGTACACAAAGAATATTCGCTCCTCTAATTTATCAATTTACTCAACCATTTTTAAGCAATTCAAGTTCTTGCCAGCGGTCAAACGCTTGCTCCAGCTCGGTTTCTTTTGCCGATAACTGGCTCAATGTTTGCTCAGTAACATCGTGAGGTTGATTGAAGAAATCAGCATCGCCAACTTTAGCTTGTAACGCTTCAATTTCCGTTTCCAATTGCTCAAGCTTCGCAGGCAACTGTTCCAACTCACGCAATAAATTATAACTGAGTTTATTTGGTCGCTTTGCCGCTTCTTTCGGTTTTGCCGTTTTTTCTTGCGCTGCCACTTTACTCGTTTGTTTGGCTTCCAAACTCACGGTTTGTGCTCTTTGCTTTTGAGCATCAAAATAACCGCCCACAAAACGGTTGATCACGCCATCGCCTTCAAAGATCCAGCATTCTGTTACGCTATTATCGACGAATTCACGGTCATGGCTCACCAATAGAACGGTTCCTTGGTAACCATCCACTAACTCCTCAAGTAATTCTAATGTTTCGACATCAAGGTCGTTGGTCGGTTCATCGAGGATCAGTAAGTTACTTGGTTTTAGGAATAATCGAGCTAATAATAACCGATTACGCTCACCGCCAGATAAGGCTCTGACTGGGGTCATTGCACGTTTTGGTGGGAACATAAAGTCTTGCAAATAGCCTAATACATGGCGCGGCTTGCCATTGACCATCACTTCCTGCTTACCTTCCGCTAGGTTGTCCATAACAGTTTTATCTGGGTCTAATGCTGCGCGGTGTTGGTCAAAATAAGCCACTTCAAGTTTTGTACCACAGTGCACACGCCCGCTATCCGCTTGTAAATCACCCAGCATTAAACGTAACAGTGTGGTTTTACCGCAACCATTTGGCCCAACTAATGCGATTTTGTCGCCACGCATCACCTGCGCAGAAAAATCGCTTACCAACACTTTATTATCGATTTGGTAATTAACGTTTTCCATTTCAAAAACAATTTTACCCGAGCGAGCGGCTTCACCCACTTGCATTTTGGCGGTTCCCATCACTTCACGGCGCTCTGAACGCTCAACACGCAGTGCTTTTAGAGCACGAACACGACCTTCATTACGAGTACGACGCGCTTTAATGCCTTGGCGGATCCACGCTTCTTCTTGAGCCAGTTTTTTATCGAATTCCGCATTTTGCATTTCTTCAACGCGCAAGGCTTCTTCTTTACTGATCAAATAATCATCGTATGTACCCGGCCATGAGGCGAGTTGCCCGCGGTCTAAATCGATAATACGAGTTGCCATGTTACGAATAAATGAACGGTCATGGGAAATAAATACAATGCTGCCTTGGAAATCTTTAAGGAAGTTTTCCAACCACAAAATAGTTTCAATATCTAAGTGGTTCGTTGGCTCATCTAAGAATAAAACACGTGGGTTGCTCACTAATGCACGCCCCAGCGCCGCTTTACGTAACCATCCCCCAGAAAGGGAAGAAAGTTCCGCATCCGCAGGTAAGCCCAATTTTTTCAGTACATCGCTGATACGAGAATCCAATAACCATAAATTACGGTTATCAAGCACTTCTTGTAATTCAGCCATTTTATTTAAGTTTTTTTCGCTAGGATCTTCTTCCACCACTTTAGCAATATGATGATAATCCTTCAGGTATTGCGCTTGCTCCGCAACACCTTCTGCAACGAAATCAAAAATAGTGCCTTCCACATTACGCGGCGGGTCTTGCTGCAAGCGTGCAACAACTAAATCCTGCTCGTAAATCAGTTGGCCATCATCTAAAGGTTGTTCTTTCGTCAGCACACGCATCAAGGTTGATTTACCCGCACCGTTTCGGCCGACCAAGCAGACGCGCTCGTTATCTTCAATATGAATTTCAGTATTATCAAGTAATGGCGCATCACTGAACGAAAGGTATGCACCCGATAAATTAATTAAAGCCATTGATTCTATCCTTTACTCTGCGTGGCGAATTAACCAGCAGTTATGAATTTGACGATTACGTGCAAAATCTTCAGAAAGCGTTTTCGCAGTGATTTCTTGTGCTTGTAGTCCTAACTCCGCGATTGCTTCCATATCCATTTTGAAACCGCGTTTGTTGTTTGAGAACATCACGGTTCCGCCGCGGCGTAATAGTCGTTTTAAATATGTAATCAGTTGCACATGGTCACGTTGCACATCAAACGTGCCATCCATGCGTTTTGAGTTTGAGAATGTTGGCGGATCAATAAAGATCAGATCAAATTGCTCATCGCTATTTGCTAACCAACCTAAGCAATCTGCTTGAATTAAGCGATGTTGACGCCCCGTTAACCCATTCGCTTGTAAGTTTTTCTCTGCCCATTCAAGGTAAGTACGGGACATATCGACCGATGTTGTGCTTTTCGCGCCGCCTAAACCTGCATGTACCGTTGCTGTACCTGTATAGCAGAATAAGTTTAAGAAATCAGCACCTTTGCTCATCTCCCCTAACATACGACGCGCAATACGGTGGTCTAAAAATAACCCTGTATCGAGGTAATCAGTTAGATTAACCAGCATTTTGGCATTGTATTCTTGCACTAAGAAGAAATCGTCTTTTTGTGCCAGTTTTTCGTATTGCTGTTTGCCTTTTTGGCGTTGACGCGTTTTCAGTACCAATTGATTTGATGACAGTTCTAACACGTTCATGGTCGCAGTGATCACGTCAAATAAACGCTGGCGTGCTTTACGCTCATCCACCGTTTTTGGTGGCGCATATTCTTGGATGACCACTTTGTCGCCATAAATATCGACCGCAACATTATATTCAGGCAAATCAGCATCATAAACGCGATAGCTTTCAATACCCTGTTGTTTTGCCCACTTAGTTAACTTTTTCAAATTCTTACGTAAACGATTAGCAAAGTCAGGGGAGATTTCTGCAACCGTTTCAGAAGGCGTAGCCGCTAATTGGTAATTTTTCTGTACACAATCTAATGGGCCGTTTTTTGCTTTGAACTCGCGCTCTGAACGTAATTGCAAACAGCTTAATAATTCAGGTGAAGCACTGAAAATCGATAAACGCCAACCAGGGAAACGCGCTTTCACGACGCGGCCTAATTGGCTGTGTAGCGCAATTAACGCCGGTTCACTTTCTAAACGTTCACCATATGGTGGGTTACTGATAATCGTTCCCACTGCTTCTGTTTTAACCGGGTTTTCCAACGCAGCCGCATCACCTTGGTTAAAGGTAATGACATCTTGAAGGCCTGCACGACGCGCATTTGCTCGCGCCATTTCCAGTACCCGTTTATCAATATCAAAGCCATAAAAACGTGAAGTGTTCTCTTTTAAACCTTGGCGGAAACGCACTTGTGCTTCCGTGGTTAGCTCGCGCCATAATTCGGCATTAAATTTCGACCATGCATAAAAGCCCCAGTGGTTACGATGTAAACCAGGCGCTTTATCTGTTGCCATCATGGCAGCTTCGATTAATAACGTCCCCGAACCACACATTGGGTCAACTAATGGCGTACCTTGCTGCCAACCTGAGCGGTTAATAATTGCAGCGGCTAACGTCTCTTTTAATGGGGCTTGCCCTGCTAAGTCACGGTAGCCGCGAATGTGCAGTGAATCACCACTTAAATCTAATGCTACACTCGCTTTTTCTTTATTCAGGTACACATTAATGCGAATATCCGCCTGTTGACGAGCAACATCAGGGCGCTGATCTAACTTGCGAACGAAGCTATCAACGATGGCATCTTTCACTTTTAAGGCGCCATATTGGCTATTGCGAATTTCTTCGTTAGTCCCTGTAAAATGCACCACAAACGTATCATTTACAGAAAAAATTTCTGACCAGTCAATCGCCTGTACACCAAGGTATAAATCCAAGTCACTGTAGACATCAAAATCATTCAAAGGCAATAAAATACGCGATGCCAGCCGACTCCACAGTAAGCTTTGGTACATGACCCGTTCATCGGCCTGAAAATAGACGCCCCCTTGGGTCACTTTACACTGGCTGGCACCGAGTGCTTCCAGTTCCGTTTTCAGTAGTTCTTCTAGGCCACGAGCTGTGCTGGCAAACAGAAAATTCATAGTATTTATTACCGATTTCGATGAAAAATTGTTGCGCATTATAGCTAATCTTATGCAGTTGTCATAAAGTTGCTGCGCACAATTATAAGGATTAAAAAATGATCACGCTTTCGCGCCTTTATACACACCCAGTAAAATCCATGAGAGGGGTGCGTTTATCTCATGCCTTCGCTGATATTAGCGGTTTGACTTTTGATCGTAATTTTATGATAACCACGCTGGAAGGTAAATTTATTACGGCGAGAAAATACCCGCAAATGTTACTGTTTACACCAGTGATGCTCAACAATGGACTCCATCTTCGAGCGCCTAATGGCGAAAGTGCGACAGTATTGTATCAGGACTTTAACGAGAAGCAGAGCCCTACTGAAGTTTGGGGCAATCATTTTCATTCGCTCATTGCACCAGAAACAATAAATAGCTGGTTAAGCACCTTTTTTGATGAGCCAGTTCAATTGCGTTGGTTAAGTCCACAGCTTTCTCGTCGCGTAAAAGAATACCAAGACGTACCGATGTCATTTGCTGATGGCTACCCTTTTCTATTAATTAATGAAGCATCGGTTCAAGAATTACAACGCCGCTGCCCTGCCAGTATTAAACTCGAGCAATTTCGCGGCAACTTAATTATTACTGGCGCAAAACCATTCGAAGAAGACACATGGAAAACCATTCAAATTGGTGATGTTATCTTTACCTTAGACCGCCCTTGCAGCCGCTGTATCCTCACGACCGTTAGTCCAGAAAAAGGCATTAAACACCCCAATAGTGAGCCATTAGCGACATTACAAACGTTCCGCTCAGATGAAAAAGGCGATGTCGATTTCGGGCAAAATGTGATCATTCAGAATACAGGTGTTATTCGTGTTGGCGATGCCTTAACTGTATTAGAAACTAAAACCGCCAAACAATATTTGATTCAAGAAAGAGAAAGCGACCTTTCTGTGCAAAATGCGCAGTCTCAAATTAACAAAGTCAGCTTAGTTTTCGACGAAACCGAATATGAAGGTGATAATCAAAATGTGATCCTTGAACAACTTGAATCCCACGGTTTAAATATTCCCTATTCGTGTCGAGCGGGTATTTGTGGACGGTGTAAAATTAAATTAGTGTCTGGTGAAGTAACACCATTAAAACAGAGCGCAATTAGGGAAAATGGTTATATATTAGCCTGCAGTTGTATTCCTAAAACAGCGCTAAAATTAGCATTTAAGTAAAATTCAATTTAAGGATCTTTAACACCATCTGTAATTTTAAATTATGACGGTGTTAAAATTCCACCAACCAAATTATCAATCCATCGTAATAATAGAAATTTTATTCATTCTTTTTTTGATGCGATCTCACACGATCAATCAAATTACATTTCCATATAACTGTCGTTTAGCTCTAGATGAATATTCAAGCATACGATCATTCATGATCTTAATTGGATCACAAAATCTTAAAAGACGATCGGGTAATTCCAACACCGGTTCAGCCAATAAACATAAGCTTGCACAAGAACCCGCTTCCGCAATAATAAATGTGGAATAATGATGGCTGTTTTCTAAACACACCTGAATAATTTGCCCTTGCTTCGGCGTATTAATCGCGTGAAATGAAGAAAAATACCAACTTTTGGGCATCTGCGGTTTTAAAAAGCGATAAGCAACAAGACTATTAAGCACCAATTCAGCACGTTCTTCTTGTGTAATATTTAATCGTTTAGCTTGCTCATCAAACAAATAAAATTCCCCAGCATCCTCTATACTAAATGGCATTTCATTACGAGCAAATACCGTCAGCATTTTAGCTGGAAAACATGAACGAAATATCATGCCGTTGGCGAGATCTAACATCACCCTGTCATGGTCATGATCAAAATACCAACGCCAATGATCATCAGGTTTAATATTCATAAACGGATCCTTTAGCGATTTAACGGTAAATATATATAAGAACGATCATCAATACGATCTTTCTTAAATTTACTCTACAGCTAACTTTTATACGCTAAATAATTCGCCTTGCAGACAACCGAATAATGTTATTATCGAATAACACATTCGCTGAAATTGAAATAAAATTGATATAAAAATAGCCACTATTAGCAATATAGTTTAAAAGGGGGCATAAAGAAACCCCCTTGTTAAGTAAATTTACAATTTACTAGATATGATTGACAATATCTTTAATTAATCTTGGTCCATGATAAATAAAACCAGAGTAAATTTGAATTAATGAAGCACCCGCATCCATTTTTTCACGCGCTGCGGTTAATGAATCAATTCCCCCCACACCAATAATCGGAAGTTTGCCATTTAATTCACGCGAAATAAGTTTAATCACTTCGGTACTTTTTAATTGAACAGGTCGCCCGCTTAATCCACCCATTTCATTACAGTGATTCAACCCTTGAACAAGAGAACGGTCTAACGTGGTATTCGTCGCAATAACACCATCAATATTATGCCTAACTAGGCTATCTGTAACTTGAATAATTTCTTCTTCAGATAAATCAGGGGCTACTTTAACAGCAACAGGAACATATTTATTGTGTAACGATTGAAGTTCTAATTGCTTTGCTTTTATACCACTTAATAAATCATCGAGCGCTTCGCCGTATTGCAATGAACGCAAACCTGGTGTATTTGGTGATGAAATATTAATAGCAATATAACCCGCATGCGCATACACCTTATCCATACAAATAAGGTAATCATCTTTGCCTTGTTCAACTGGCGTATCTTTATTTTTGCCAATATTAATACCAATTATTCCACCATAATTAGATTTTTTGACATTCTCAACAAGGTTATCAACACCCTTATTATTAAACCCCATTCGGTTAATGATCCCTTCCGCTTCAACTAAGCGAAAAAGTCTTGGCTTATCATTTCCTGATTGGGGACGAGGTGTCACAGTACCAATTTCTACAAAACCAAAGCCCATTGCACCAAATGCATCAATACATTCACCGTCTTTATCCAACCCCGCGGCAAGCCCCAGTGGGTTTTTAAACGAAAGTCCCATACATTGGGTTGGTTTGGTCGCTACAGATTGGCGGATCAGACATTGAAAAGGAGAATGGTTTAAACGTTGAAGCTGGCGAAAAGTCATTTCATGCGCTTTTTCGGGGTCGAACTGGAATAGTGCCTTGCGGGCAAGGTGATATAACATATCCAATAACCTATATTCTGCTAGTGCGTTTCAAGAAGAAAGACATCATGTCGCGCGCACCCAAACGCCACCCGCAATTAAGCTTTGGTGAACATGGAAGTGCAAACGATGTTTCGTCGGATAAAACGCGCTATAGACTACCCTATTTGAGTGCTACTTTACCATGAAAAGATCAATGTTTTACTTTTGCATCACGAATAGAAAAGTATTCGCGTGCAATTTAATGCTCTCTGGCAGTAAATAATAGGAATTAAAATTAAACTCATTATATTGATTTATAACTAAATAATTTAAAATGCATGTATTGCATACCCCCTCCAAATTTGTTCGAATAGTCTTTTTTCCTTACACTCTGGATATATTGTGAGTCATACAATTCAATGGCCTTTCCCTTTTAACAATCAGTTTGGAAATGGGATGGTTTACAGGCAGTTTGCCGTTTGTTCAACGATCTACGCCGTTGGTTTTGAAGCTATTAGCTCAGCAGCGGATTTAACACAGAAAAATATAAACATCTCTCAAGTTCACCCTCTCTTTCAATTTCCAGCTGCTGGTGTATGGGGAATAGTCTTTGATGAAATATCACCATATAACACTGATTTCAAAGGATTCCAACATATCCAACATAACGGACTTGCTGGGGGACGTGTCCTCTATTACGTTGCAAGTATAATTATTGAGCACTATAATACGTGTAAAGCAGGCGCATATATCTTCTCCGCTGCTGAAGACAAGCAATGCCTACGCCAAACAGATCTCACCCGTATCTATGATGGGCTGTTAGGTTTAGGTGGGAAACAAAAGAGCAAATTATTCGCAAATTTGTTTGCTGGATGGAAAGCATATAGCGATACACAGATAGGAGGAAGAAGTTATGTCATCACGACTGAAAACTATTAGCTGTCACTCAGCTTCTGTCCAATTTCTCACGGTTGAAATGGGAACGAAACTCCAAAAGGTTGCAGGGCAAGATTTAAAAAACAAATTAGAGTCAGGGGAAATACAACGAATTGATGGGAAATTCATTGGTGATTCGCTAAATGTAAAGCGCCCCTCTAAGTTAAGAGCACAGCAAACAAAAAAACAAAATATTGCTTAACTTTTTACAACTCCAGCACTCCCTCCATATAGATAAAACCTACAAATCACCGAAAAATCAAAAAGGGAAGATGGTTAACCTTCCCCCTTTGATCAAAGCAAAACTACTTATTTTACTTTTCAATGCGATTTTAAATGCAACTCACAAAACCCTTATGTAAAAATCGCATAGCAAACGTAACAGTCAAACTCAGCTTTCTAACGCCTTGGTAATTTTTTCAAATAAATCCCCCGATAAATTATCGAGTTCTTTTAATTGCTCTAACACTTTACGCATTTGAGCTTGGCGTTTTTCATCATAACGTTTTAAACGAATGAGTGGTTCAATCAAGCGAGAAGCAACTTGCGGGTTACGCGTATTCAAATCCACCAAAATTTCATACAGGAACTGATAACCGCTACTATCCTCTGCATGGAAATTAACTGGGTTACCTGCCGTGAAAGCACCCACTAATGAACGAACACGGTTCGGATTACTCATGCTAAATGAACGGTGATTTAATAGCTTACGTACATTCAATAACGTACCTTTTGCTGGGTTTGAACCTTGCAATGTAAACCATTTATCCATCACCAACCCATCGTGGTGCCAGCGTTCATCAAAATCAGTCATCAATTGTGCGTGGCAAGGCAGTTGTGCTTCATTGGCGGCTGTGAGGGCTGCCAGTGAATCCGTCATGTTATCTGCATTTTTATACTGTTCTTCGACCAGCTTATTCGCCATCGCTGCATCGTCGTTCGACGCTAAATATTGCAAACAAACATTTCGTAACGATCGTTTGGCAATATCTTGATGATCAACTCGATAACCTTCAATGTTAATCGAACGATAGACTGTCAGAAATTCATCTGACATCTCATTCGCTAATCGATGGTGAATAAAGTTGATCACTTCATGGATAGCAACAGGATCGATAACTGCAAAGAGTTCTGCAATTTCATTTTCTGAAGGCAGCGTTAAGATCAAGGCTGCAAGCGCAGGATCAATTGATTCACTCAATAAAACGGCACGGAAAGCATCAACGACTGATTCAGGCAAAACAAGTTCTTCACCTTTTTGGAACTTCGTGACATTGATTTTTGCATAGTTGTTGATCAACTGCTGAGCCGCATCCCAACGGGAAAACTCGTTGCTTGCATGTTGCATCAAAAACGCTAATTGCTCATCCGTATAGTTATAATCTAACTTAACTGGCGCAGAAAATTCGCGTAATAAAGACGGCACAGGGCGAGTTGCAACCTCATCAAACACAAAAGATTGAGTTTCTTGGGTGATGTTAAGCACTGAGTTTACTGGGCTACCATCACGTTTTAATGGAATTACCGCCCCTTCCTCATCATATAACTCAATATCCAGAGGAATATGCAGAGCCAGTTTTTCTGTTTGGTCTAATGTCGGAGGCGTCATTTGACTAACATGCAATGTATATTGCTGTTTTTCAGGCGAATATTCATCACGCACCGTTAATACTGGTGTACCTGATTGGCTATACCAGCGGCGGAATAAAGACAAGTCGACATTTGAAGCATCTTCCATTGCTTGTACAAAATCATCACAGGTGGCAGCGCTACCATCATGGCGATGAACATACAACTGTATACCGGCTTGGAACATTTCTTCGCCAAGTAATGTGTGGATCATCCGAATAACTTCAGACCCTTTTTCGTACACTGTTAACGTATAGAAGTTATTCATTTCTATTACTTTTTCAGGGCGAATTGGGTGAGCCATTGGGCTTGCATCTTCCGCAAATTGTGCCGAACGCATCACTTTGACATTATTAATTCGGTTAACTGAGCGGGAACCTAAATCCGAGCTAAATTCTTGGTCACGGAAAACCGTTAGGCCCTCTTTTAAGCTCAATTGGAACCAGTCACGGCAAGTAATACGGTTGCCCGTCCAGTTATGAAAATACTCATGGCCAATCACAGACTCAATATTCAAATAGTCTTTATCTGTGGCTGTATCACTTTTGGCTAATACATATTTGGAGTTAAAGACGTTCAAGCCTTTGTTTTCCATTGCCCCCATATTGAAGAAATCAACGGCGACAATCATATAAATATCAAGGTCATACTCTAAACCGAAACGCTCTTCATCCCATTTCATGGCATTTTTTAGCGACTGCATCGCCCATGGAGCACGGTCTAAATTACCCTTATCAACAAACAGTTCTAGTGCCACTTCACGACCACTGCGGGTGACAAAAATATCTTTTAATACATCAAAATCACCGGCGACCACTGCAAATAAATAGCTTGGTTTTGGGAATGGGTCTTCCCACTTAACCCAATGGCGGCCATTTTCTAATTCGCCCTCTGCAATGCGATTACCATTGGATAAAAGATAAGGATAACGTGCTTTATCTGCTGTAATGGTTGTGGTGTAACGCGCTAATACATCAGGGCGGTCTTGGTAAAAAGTAATGTGGCGGAAACCTTCTGCCTCACATTGCGTACATAACGCATCACCCGATACATACAAACCTTCTAACGCTGTATTTTTTTCAGGGCTAATTTCATTCACGATACGCAACGTAAAAGATTCAGGTAATGATTTAATAATCAGCTTACCTTCAGTTTGTTGATAATCGCTCCATGCTTTTCCATCAATTTCGATACTGACTAATGATAAATCTTCGCCATGTAATTCAAGGGTTGATGATTGAGGGTTAATGCGCTTTACCTGACTCACTGCGGTTACTACTGTCTTGACAGGATCAAGGTTAAAATCGAGGTCAATCTCTGTAATCGTATAATCAGGTGCTTGATAATCCTGACGATATTTCGCTTGTCTTAGCTGGGTCATAAGTAACCTTTTAATTCGTTATGTTCGATATCGCACTACTTCGCTGCTTTATACAATACTATAAGACACCGTAATGTGAACGGATTTGAGAAACATTTTCATCAAATAATGTTATCTGTTTTTTGTTCAATGTTACTTTCTTATATTTAATAGTCGCTGTTTTGTTACAAAATCGTTTGTTTGTTGGTGCTATTGTACTATTAAATATTTCTCGACATGTTAGTATCTTTTCGTGATTAATCGTTTTGTATCTAAAACATTAGTCGTTCTAGCTTCAAAATGGGTTTCTCTGATTTAACGGCTTTACATGAAAGCAAATGAGCGAATTAAGCTGAATATGCCACAGCAATACAGACAGGTAGAATAACGCTTCTATCTTTTGTTAAAGTGGGTATACTTTTGCAACTTTAACGATTTAGCAAATTGCTAAATATAAGTAGATAAGCTCCGCGAGGATGTCTGCGCGCCATGAATTTAGACGCTACACCGATTATTACATCACTGCTCGATACCGATGCTTACAAGCTTCATATGCAGCAGGCTGTTTTCCACCGATACTACCACGTACCGGTTGTTGCTGAGTTCCGCTGTCGTAGCAGTGAACTCCTAGGCGTCTACGCCGATGAAATCAGGCAACAAGTTCAGTTGATGGAACATTTGTCCCTGACTGACGATGAGTTCACATTTCTACGCCGCTTACCTTTTTTCCAAGAAGATTACCTCACTTGGCTAAAAACGTTCCGCTTTAAACCTGAGCAAGTTGCTGTTTCATCTAATCACGATGGGCAACTTACCATTCGCATTAGCGGCCCTTGGCGTGAAGTGATCATGTGGGAAGTCCCGCTGCTTGCACTTGTTAGTGAAATTGTGCAGCGAGATAGACACCCTGAAATCACGCCTGATGATGCCGTTAATCAGCTGAGAAAACTGTTAACCGTTTTCTATGCGCAAGCCAATGAAGACAAACTAGACTTATCTGGCTTTAAATTAATGGATTTCGGCACTCGCCGCCGTTTTTCTTACGCGGTGCAATCTGCCATTGTTTCCATGCTGAAAAACGAGTTTCCTTACCTTATAGGCATCAGTAACTACCAACTGGCCCATGTGCTTGATTTAATCCCAGTAGGCACACAAGCACACGAATGGTTTCAAGCACACCAGCAGATTAGCCCAGAGCTAGCAAACAGCCAACGTGAAGCCCTGCAAAGCTGGTTAGATGAATACCCTGACCACCTTGGAATAGCGTTAACTGACTGTATCACCATGGATGCTTTCTTGCGCGACTTTGATGTCAATTTTGCGAAGCGCTACCAAGGATTACGCCACGATTCAGGTGACCCTATCGAATGGGGTGAGAAAGCCATTGCCCACTATGAAAAGTTGGGCATTGACCCGATGAGCAAAACACTGGTTTTCTCTGATAGCTTAGATTTACAAAAGGCACTCGACTTATATCGCTATTTTCATCAGCGTATTAATCTCGTATTTGGGATTGGGACAAGGCTAACCTGCAATATTCCTCACGTCACGCCGTTGAATATTGTGATCAAGTTAGTTGAATGTAATGGGAAGCCCGTTGCTAAGTTATCTGATAGCCCTGGTAAAACAATTTGTGAGGATGATGAATTCGTTAATCAACTCAGAAAAGCCTTTGACCTGCCTAAAATGGAAAAAGCTTGTTAATCCCCTATTTTCCTTCACTCAGCACAAGAATCTGCACTTTTCTTGTGCTGGGCTAAAAAACCCGCTTTTTCTTTTATTCACTTACTATTACTATAGTTTTTGAGCTCTAAAATAATCGTTCGATTCCACTGAAATTATTTATCGCGATTTTTTACTTGTTTCCTAACAAATGGCAAGTAACATAGAGCTTTGGCCCCTGAAATATGGGATTTCGTAAGTATATCCCTACTTAACTATTTTAACCGTCATACACGCCTTGTTTTGCGCCTTAATAAAGAACGCTGCAATACAATGAACGAAGTGGTTTTAATACAATTTGAATGGCATCCTAAATAATTCGAGTTGTAGGAAGGCGGCAAGCAAAATGAGCCCTAGGAGCATACACAAGTATGTGACTAGGGTCGGTTTGTGAAGCCAACGCATCTACGGCTCGAAGTATGACGGATTGAGATAGTCAAAGTAGATATTATTAAATATGAAGAGAGTGAATTATATGATAGTAGCGCCTGTAGTCGACGTACTGCAAGGCCGTGTGGCGGTAGGCTCTGAAGTCACCGTTCAAGGCTGGGTACGTACAAGGAGAGATTCAAATGCTGGTTTTTCTTTCCTCGCCGTTTATGACGGCTCATGCTTTAATCCGTTACAGGCTATCATTAATAATAATTTACCGAATTATAATGACGAAGTCCTGCATCTCACCACGGGTTGTTCAGTTGAAGTCACGGGCACGGTAAAAGAGTCTCCGGGTCAAGGCCAATCATTTGAATTAGAAGCTACTGCGGTTAAAGTCGTTGGTTGGGTTGAAGACCCTGACACCTACCCAATGGCGGCAAAACGCCATAGCGTTGAATTCTTACGTGACGCAGCACACCTGCGCCCACGCACTAACTTAATTGGTGCGGTTGCACGTGTTCGTCATACTTTAGCGCAAGCTATCCACCGCTTCTTTGATGAACAAGGTTACTTCTGGGTTTCAACCCCAATCATTACCGCTTCCGATACCGAAGGTGCAGGTGAAATGTTCCGTGTTTCTACACTGGACTACAACAACTTGCCACGTAATGATAAAGGCGAAGTGGATTTCAGCGAAGATTTCTTTGGTCGCGAAGCCTTCTTAACGGTTTCTGGCCAGCTAAATGGTGAAGCCTACGCAACTGCACTGAGCAAAGTGTACACCTTCGGCCCAACATTCCGTGCTGAAAACTCCAACACCAGCCGTCACTTGGCGGAATTCTGGATGGTTGAGCCAGAAGTTGCGTTTGCAAACTTAGATGATGTGGCTGGCCTTGCCGAAAAAATGCTGAAATTTGCATTTAAAGCGGCACTGACAGAACGTCGTGATGATTTAGAGTTCTTTGCACAACGCGTTGATAAAGACGTTATCACTCGCTTAGAAAGCTTTGTTAACTCTGATTTCGCGCAAGTGGATTACACTGATGCGATCAAAATCCTTGAGACCTGCGGTCAGAAATTCGAAAACCCAGTTTACTGGGGTGTCGATATGTCTTCTGAACATGAGCGCTACCTTGCTGAGCAGCACTTTAAAGCGCCTGTCGTCGTGAAAAACTACCCGAAAGACATCAAAGCTTTCTATATGCGCCTCAATGAAGACGGTAAAACCGTTGCTGCGATGGATGTCCTTGCACCGGGTATTGGTGAAATCATCGGTGGTTCACAACGTGAAGAGCGTTTGGACATGTTAGATGCACGCCTTGCAGAAATGGGTATGAATAAAGAAGATTACTGGTGGTACCGTGATCTGCGCCGTTACGGCACTGTGCCTCATTCCGGTTTCGGCCTTGGTTTTGAGCGCTTAGTTGCCTATGTAACTGGTGTCGGTAACGTTCGTGAAGTGATCCCATTCCCACGTACCCCAAGAAACGCAGCATTCTAATTTCTGCTTTTCTGTGTTTTCTGTATTAATGCAATAAAATCACGAGCCAGCACACGTTGGCTCGTGATTATTAATCCCTGAGATACTTTCACTTCATAACTATCTCATCTCGTTACATTCAGTTTCAGTCATCTGATAAACAGATCACATTTTTTACGTTATTGCCTTATAATTTCCCGTTATATTGCACCAACATTGATATTGCTAAGAATAATCTGCTTTTTTGCTTCATTTTTGTTTTTTGCCAACCAAAAATCTTCAGTGAAATTTATCTAAGTTGCTCAAAAAAAGCTCAAATTGTCTATCAAAAAAGTTCCCTAAATTTTGTAATATTTTTTAAACTGGTACGATGAGTGGTTGTTTTTCACTCTATTTTTTACATTTAGAAACATCTAGTTACCATTTGTTTCAGAATCTTTGATTTTGTAGCACTTTGAGGGTAGATAAATTTATTTAGCAATGGAACACTGGTCGCCGACATAGACGACACTAATCTCTCATAAATAGTTCCAATTATTTTTGCGAATTATTTTTGGCAGTGGCAGGTGTCCGAATAACACCAATGAGGGTAATAATAATGATGAAACGCAATATTCTTGCAATGGTTATCCCAGCTCTGTTAGCTGCTGGTGCAGCAAACGCAGCTGAAGTATACAACAAAGACGGTAACAAATTAGACGTTTACGGTAAAGTTGACGTTCGTCACTACTTTGCAGACGCTAACTCAAAAAATAGCCAAGACGGTGATGACTCACGTGTTCGTTTAGGTGTTAAAGGTGATACTCAAATCACTGATCAGTTAACTGGTTTTGGTCGTTTCGAGTGGGAAACTAAAACTAACAAAACTGAAAACAACAACGATAACAAAAACCGTTTAGCTTACGCGGGTCTGAAATTTGCTGATTTCGGTTCAATCGATTACGGCCGTAACTACGGTGTTATCTATGACACGAACGCATGGACTGACGTCTTCCCATTATGGGGTGGCGACACTATGGCTCAGTCTGACAACTTCATGACAAGCCGTAACCGCAACCTGTTAACTTACCGTAACAACAACGCGTTCGGTTATGTTGATGGCCTGAGCTTTGCTCTGCAATATCAAGGTAAAAACGGCGACGACAACTTGTCTAGCTCTGGTAGCGTGAAAAAAGACAATGGTGACGGTTACGGTTTATCTACCGCTTATGACTTAGGTTGGGGCGTGACTCTGGGTGGTGGTTACTCTAACTCTTCCCGTACTCCAAACCAAAAAGCTATGGCTAGCACTGGTGGCGATAAAGCTCAAGCATGGGATGTTGGTGCTAAATTCGACGCTAACAACGTATACTTAGCGGCAATGTACGGTGAAACACTGAACATGACTCGTTACGGTGACTTAGCTTCTGGTGTTGCTAACAAAACTCAAAACGTTGAGTTAGTTGCACAATACCTGTTTGATTTCGGTTTAAAACCATCTATCGGTTATAACCAATCTAAAGGTAAAAACTTAGGTTATACTTCTAAATCTGGTGACAAATATGACAACCAAGATTTAGTTAAATATATCTCTGTAGGTTCTTACTACTACTTCAACAAAAACATGTCTGCAGTTATTGATTACAAAATCAACCTGTTAAAAGACAACGACTTCACCAAAGAAAACGGTCTGAACACAGACAACGTACTTGGTTTAGGTTTAATCTACCAATTCTAATTATCAGTTAACTGATAATCGAGAAAACGGTAACATGTTTTTGCAAGCAGCGCTTCGGCGCTGCTTTTTTATTTCTACGTTATACATCCCCTTGTTATACCAACCTCAAAACCTGTTCACCTTCCCAGTTATCAACCCAAATCATCGATAAGACAGGTAAATTCACCACCTTTATGGATATTTCTGGTTGGATTACATGCAATTCCTACCTAGCTCACAAGATCTCGCCAATTTTTCGTAAAACGGTTGGCAAAACCCCTTTCACACGTTAACCTGATTACTCGACTCGTTCGACTAAACCCGTTTTCAGCTATACCCAGCATTAACACACTGTATGGGGCATCTGACAAGTAAGGTTGCCATAAACACCCTTGCTTTGCCTCACGACACAGGTTTATGTTAGGTACCACAACCGAGCTTTGGAATCGACAACATGTTTGAGAAAATTACTTCTGCCCCCGCTGACCCAATTTTAGGTCTTGCTGATAGTTTCCGTGCTGATCCCCGCGATAATAAAATTAACTTAGGTATTGGCGTCTACAAAGACGAATCAGGGAAAACCCCTGTGCTTGATACCGTCAAAAAAGCAGAAAAATTCCTGCTAGATAACGAAAACACCAAAAACTATCTTGCGATTAGCGGAATGCCAGAATTTGGCCGTGTAACACAAGAATTGTTATTCGGTGCACAACATGAAATTGTCACCTCAAAACGTGCACGCACAGCGCAAGCTCCGGGCGGTACAGGTGCCTTACGTATCGCGGCTGATTTTATTGCGAAACAAACCAATGCAAAACGCGTTTGGATAAGCAACCCAACGTGGCCTAACCACAAAAATATTTTTGAAGCGGCTGGCTTAGAAGTTTTAACCTATAACTACTACGATGCAGCAAAACATGGCATGGATTTCGATGGCATGTTAAACAGCTTATCTTCTGCAATCGCAGGTGATGTGATTGTTCTGCATGGCTGCTGCCATAACCCAACAGGGATTGACCCAACAGCCGAACAATGGGCAAAACTGGCTACACTGTGTGCAGACAAAGGCTTATTACCTGTTTTTGACTTTGCTTACCAAGGCTTCGCAAAAGGCTTAGACGAAGACGCTGAAGGCCTACGTATCTTCACCAAAAATAACCCTGAAATGATTGTTGCTAGCTCATTCTCGAAAAACTTCGGTTTGTATAACGAGCGTGTTGGTGCTTGCACAATTATCGCAAAAGACAGTGATAACGCAGAGCGCGCATTTAGCCAAGCAAAAGCGGTTATCCGTGCAAACTACTCTAACCCACCAGCACACGGTGCAGCAGTAGTCACCACCATCCTTGCTGATGACGCGTTAAAAGCAGAATGGATCCAAGAATTAACAGCAATGCGTGAGCGTATTAAACGCATGCGTCAGCTATTAGTGAAAACATTGGAAGAGAAAGGCGCTAAACAAGACTTTAGCTTCATTATCAACCAAAATGGTATGTTCTCCTTTAGTGGGCTGACAAAAGAGCAGGTAGAGCGCTTACGTAGCGAATTTGGTATCTATGCAGTGAGCTCTGGGCGTATTAACGTGGCAGGTCTGACTTTAGAAAACATGGTTCCACTGTGTGATGCCATCGTGAAAGTGTTATAAGTTTTCGAAACACGATAGTAAAGACAAAAAGGCACTCATTAAGTGCCTTTTTCAATAACGCTAAATTTTACCGTTAACTAGCTGATCTACCCATTCAAAATGTGTCAGACGTTTTTCTGCTAACGCTGTTTTTAATGCATTATCTGATGTGCTTTCATACTCATAACGTTGCTCAACCATTAATTGGGTCAGTTTATCAACGGTTTGCTCAGACTTGTCTCGCCAACTTTCATGGGCTTTATGATGAAACTGAATGTTCGTCTGGTTAACCGTCGACATTAAATGGTTTTGATGATGAATATGCACCCACTTTCCTGTAGTCGATTGAATCGATGTTTTGGTAATACCTTGTGAGATAAGCACGTCGTTCATGCTATCTGGTTTAAAGTTAATCAGATAAACATGGTTATTACCTTCAATATCATGAATATTCACGTCTCCCTCGCCATCACCATATACAAGGTATACATCATTGCCTTTACCGCCCGAAAGTCTATCTTCACCTTGTGCAGAAATTAATAAATCACCATTTTCTCCACCCACTATTTCGTCGTTTCCTTCGCCACCATAAAGGACATTCCCGCCACCTAAAGTAATTAACTTATCGTTGCCTTTTCCACCCTTAATAAATCGGCCTTGTTTACTCTTATCAAGGATCACATCTTCTCCCTCTAGTGAGTCGACAAGCCAAGGGGCATTTATCTCTATTTCTTTAAATATTTGTACGTCATTTCGGTTTGAGAGCGTTAATTGGATATTTTCTGTATTAATGGCAACACGGCTTTGCGGTGCAATTTCGTTTAATTCCCCCTCAAGGGCAAAAATAGGTTTCCAGTCATTATTTCCCATTCTTTTTTCTTCTAAAAAACGAGAACGAAGGTCATTAAAGAGCTTATCCATCCCACCTTGCATTAACGATCCTAGATGATCCGAGGGTGCAGAATATAAATGAACTTGGTTTTTGTTAGTTGTAGCTCTTCTTATGATAACAGTCTTACCTGGCCCATCCAACGATGATAAATCCCCAAGCGGCGTCACACCATCTGTTTCTAGAATAGTGTCTTCACTATTAAAATTAATTAAGTGAATATGGTTATTTCCCTCTAGGTCATCAATATACACAAGACCAGCTTGGCTACCATCGATTAAATAGTGGTCATCCCCTTTTCCGCCTTGCAAGGTATCAAAACCAGTACTGGAAAGCAGTAAATCATCCCCGCCTCCTCCTGTGAGTTCATTTTCCCCAGCGCCGCCATATAAAACATTAAATTCTCCAGCGCTGGTGATTATATCATCGCCTAAGCCACCCGATATAAAGCTCACATGAGAGCTATAATTTATAATAGCATCATCCCCGTCTAGGCCATTAATTAACCCATTTTTTGCTATATAGCCTTTCGGTAAAACAATTGTATCTGAGCCATCAGTTTCTTTGTTTATCGGTACTATCGGCGTAATGGCACATTGACCTTTTCGTAAATTAACCTTAAACAAATTGCTATGTTTATCTTGGATAACAACCGCATGTTGCATACTTTCATCAAAGTTTTCTAAGCCAATAGAGAATTTTGTGATATTAAACCTGTCTTTTGAAACAATTTTAGATCCATCCATTTGCAGTTCAAAGGCATTAATTGTTGGGAGCAATAAAACCACTTTATCATTTTCACCATACAAACCTCTTACCGTAGAAAAATCAAAAACAATGTCCTGCTGATAAAGTTCAATATTATCCAACCGATAAATATCTTGGCCTAAGCTGACCTTAATATTATTTCCCCCCGAAACATAATTGAGCACATCATTACTTGAGCTTCCCTCATATGTTAAACCCTCAACAAGACCTAACCATTTAAAATCGCCCCAACTTGGTTTAGCGTATATTCTATTTTGATTTAAAATCATTGCAGAATCTGAAGCCGATATATATACCGATTTTTCATTACCCATTGCCTTCTGATCAAATGATTGTAAATAGGTAATGTCAAATATCTTTTCTTCTATTGTTTTTTTTGATTTTCCATCTATCTCTTTAAGTCTACTATTAAGTAAAAAACCATCTCTAGTTCTAATTTGATAATTATGATTAAGTTTTTTACCTTCATTTGAATCAACATACACATTATTTAAATTTATTGTTATGTATCCATCAAAATTAGCTAGTTCTTTTCCATTAAAGTTCATTACTGGCATAGCTATCTCTAATACCAGATTATTTCCATCCACATAAACACTATTTATTTCACTCAGTTCATAATCCAAATTCACAACACTGCTAGACACGGTATCTTCATAAATATTGACAACCCTATTATGGAATTCATGGCTCTTATCATTGAAAACCTTTTTCTGTTCTAAATATTTTTTTTCTGTATTGTACTCTTTTTTATATAAAAAATGATTTTCAGCTTCTATTTCCCAGTCATAGCGACGTATAAAATATATATCGTCCCCATCACCACCATAAGCATTACCATAGCTCAATAGCAGTTTGTCATTTCCTTCATAACCCTTGATATTATCGTTACCATAACCACCATCGAGAATATTATCACTCTCGTTCCCATCAATTTCATCATCCGTTTTATGTCCCCAAATAATAATATTCTCTATACTTTTAATATTTGCAACACTCTCATGTAAGTCGTTTAAATTTCGACCTGATGAATAGGAAATATATTCAGATGCTAAATTAACAGTAATATGTTTAACTAAATTAGATTTATCCTTGATAATTAGCGTATCATTCCCATCTTGTCCATCTAGACATTTAAAATTTTCACTCGTTATTTTAACTAATAAATCAGAGGGCTTAGCCGTTAGTATACTTTTATCATTTAAATAAAAAATATCATTTTTATCACCACCTGCTAAATATTTACCTCCAGATGATATTTGAAATGCATTAGTCTGATTTTTTTTACCAATAATAATATCAACACCACCTCCAGTATCAAAACTACTACCACCATTCTGGCAATCTATAATAGTTTTTCTAATCAAGTCTATATCGGTTAGTTCCATTCCAACATAGTGGTATGGATCACTATTATCGCCGAACTCACCGCTATTTTTAAATTTTTTAATGACCGCATACAGTTTCAGCTCTCCAACCCCTGGTGCTTCAAGTTGTTTTTTTAATGTTGATACACGGCGACCACCTTTAATTTTATGGCGCTGTCTAAATTCTGAGAGTAATAACGAATTATATGACCTGTTCAAATTAAAATATTCAGATGATGATTCAGTAGCAACTAATTTTCTGTCCAATACAGGTTTACACTCAGCTTTAAAATTACTGGGTAAATCATCACTTGTACGTTTTCTTACTTCACCATTAACATTGAGTACATATTCTGTTTGTAAAATATCAATCTCTTCTTGAGTAAAACTTGGTGCACCTTGTTTCGTATACTCAACAAATTGGTCATTATAACCACTTGTTTCTTTTGTACCTCCAAAATAATCTGTTTTATACCCTGCTATCATCCTTTCACCATCACACACTAGGTAAAAACGTTCTTCAGGTCCTGTTATCGGTTTTTCTATGATTTTTAAATGATGTTGAAAGCCCTCAGGGCCCATAATTTGCTTAAATATACCTTTGGATTTTAACCATTCTTCTTGTTTAAATAATTCTATATATTGAACTATTGCTAATTCATTTTTTGTACGCAACGTCGGTTCTAACCCAAGGGCCCCTCGTATCCCTTCCTCTAATTCCCGGCTCCAACTAATGTCAATTTGCTGTTTGATATTTTCTACAGCCCTTACGCCGTTATAAACCCAACCGCCAACTAATAGAATTCCACCAATGACAAGCCCCATAACGGGTATGGTTGAAGAAGCTATCAGTACCCCGACAACAGTGACACCATTCACCACAAAGCTGGCGATAGATAAAGCGGCATTCACCATTAAGTCTTGCCGTTGTTTAGGGTCTGTCACGCTATCTAATTTTGATAAATTGTCATACGCCTGATAAGCATCAAACCCCATACCAACTAAATTAAATACGATAACAACACCTGCCGCTAAGCGGGAACACACTAATGAAGATGCCCTTGCACTATTGGCAATTTTAAGCAAAACTGGCTGTAACATCATATCGCCGTAATTTGCAAAAGCACTGCCACAGGTAATATAGAGCTGCTTTTCAACCTCTAACCGTTCTTCATCCGTTAAATCAGGATTATCCAACTGATTAATCAATGAATGTAAACTAATTAAAGTCTGTACAGCACCAATCCCCCCCATAACTTGGCCTGCACGATTACCTATCCGTTGAAAGCGCGATAATTTAGTACCTACTTTATGAAGGTTTGTTATTAGCTCCGTAGACTGTTTGTCATTTTTAATATCAATATCTTTGGAGATAATCTTAAGCTGTTTTTTTAATATGTGTGTATTCTTAAAATCCGTCTCATAATTAATGATTGAATCAACATCATTAGATTTTTTATGCAGTATTTTTAATAAGCTCATGCCATCATCGTTTTGCGCTTGTAACATTGTTAACTCGGCGGCTAGATTCTCAGCGTTAAAACGAATTTTGTGGCTCCACCCTTCCGATATTGTGTCAAGCAAAGTTAATGGTCTTCCGTCAATTGTTACCCCCAATCCTTGTAGCTTTGATAAAGATATTTTTTCACCATCAATATAAACCCAACAGTTAACCGGGTCTGAAAAGTGTTTGTTTTTTTGAATTTGTTCTTTCTGAGTTTTATACTGACCAATATTTTGTTGCAACGCAGGTACGTCAATATCAATAAGCTGGAGATCAGCTCTGATTCTGCCATTTGAATCTGAACTAAATCCTGCATATTCACTACGCGTTATTTTTTTTCCATCCGGTAAAATGATCTCATCCTTAAAATAATTAATCATAACCTGGTGAAACTGTTTTTTTGCTAAATTAGCATCTGCATTTTTAATGCTAAGCTGAAAACCATTAGGGTCATATAAACTGTAAATATGATTTCCATCTCGAATAGAATGATTAACGGTATAGCTTACTGATTTTCCTTTTATTATTAAGATAGAATTATCTATGGTGTGATAATGTCTATTATTTGCATCAATAACTGAAAGTATCGATTGGTCAGCGGCTTCTATGCCACTTTTAGTGATATTTTGTATAATATCTTCATTATAAATTTGTATTTTTTGTAGTAATTCTGCTTCCCCATCAGAAAGCATACCCCGTTGTTGTTTCTGTTCTAATTCTGTTTTACGTTCAAAAAACAAACAAGCCGAATCCTCTCCAGCTAATTGAAACTCCACACCATATAACAATCCCATATTCACGTCATAATCATTTACATGGTTCAATCCTCGTATTGAATTATGATTAACTTTATTTAATTTGATATCCGAGTATTCGCTATTTTTTTTATTAACTATGTTATTAAACTGCTGATTTTTTAGCATTAATGAATCGGCATATTGTTCTATAATATGCTGCAGCTTCATATCTTTTAGTGGGGCATTTTCACCTATAAAATTACTATCATTTAATTGACTAATTTCTGTTAAATGATTTTTTAATAATAAAAATTCATTTTCATTATTAATTGCCGATAAAACTTTTCCACTGTCTAAACCACTTATGGATGGAAATAAAGACTCAAGTTGATTTCGCGATTTTAGACTTAAATCTTTTAATGTGGTTTTTCCATCATTTAATGCTTGTAATATAGTACAGGTATCATGTGCTTGAATTTGTATTTTAGTGGGTAAGTTATAATTAAATATGTCATCCCATTCTTGGCGGCTCGTTGCATTATCACTATTAAAGTATTGATTAACCTTTGGCGAAATAATCGGGTCATTCGCTGCAATAGCTAGTTTATGATAATTTAATACCTCATTTTCATCGGTAAAATAGCCTTTAAGATATGGATGATTTTCTAAATTGATATCTTTAATGTCAATATCTTTTAACGCTATTTTTTCCAGTAGTGAAATGAGTTGCTGATTGGAGCGGCCTGTAAGTGTTGTTGTAGGAATGTCACTATTCACCACGCCGGGGTTAGTTGGAGCTTCGTAGGTAAATTTAGATTTAACTTCACAGTTAATACCTTGTACTTTAAGCTCGTCAGATAAACGGCTAAGAAATATTTTATGCTCATCTGCTTCTGTTCCCATTGCCGGTCCAACGGAATGAAACAGAATATTTTCAGGACCTATCAGCGGATATTGTTTTTTGAGTGTCGATAACTCAATAGATAATACATTTGTGGGCTTTCGTACTGTTTCGGCATCACCAATCATCACCCAATTCGTTATTTTTTGTTTTTCCACTAAAGATATTAAATGTTCTTTACCATATTCCAAAATATATTTTTTACTTTCCACATCCATTTGAAAAATTAGCGTATTTTGAGGATTCCTAGCGGCTAAACTCTCTGCTTGTAATAAACCTTTTTTATCTCCCGTTAGCCTAATAATAACGATTAATTCTTCTGAATGCTTAATTGTATTTTCTAATGTTTTTTTTTGAATATTTTGTCTGTTAACCATCTTCCAAATGGGAATATCTGTAATGCCGAGTTCATTTAATCGCGCAGAGAAAGTAGTATAAAAATCATTGGGCAAAATACTGCTATTATTTTTAAGTTCCTGAACAAATAATTTATAAATATCATTATTATAAGCTACTTTTTTAAGTAAATTATTATCAAGAATGCGCGTATCAGGATCCCTAAACATATACATAGGGTCGGGCTCAATATAATCATTTAACTGAGCGAGCGACAGCTCACCACGGCGAAGCTCATTAATAAAATATAATGTACTCGAGTTATTATTGATCCTGACTTGCTCACTGCCTGAGTGGTATTGATAGACAAATTTGTAACCTTGAGTATTTACCGTATCTCTTACAAAATCAATCGGATAAATAACCTTAGACCCTAAATACATATTCCCGACTTGCCGATTATAAGAGACGACAGGAGCGCGTATATTATTCTCAGCAAGTAAGCTAGTCGCTTTTAGTGCAAAATTTTCATTAACACCCCCTCGACCTAAATTACACCCAAGCATGACAAGTTTATCTGGTTTTGTATTTTTTAAAACTTTCCTGCGTAAGTACATTAATGCTTCTACATATTGCTGTGCACTTTTTCCCATATAAAGAGTTGGCTGATGATTGCCATAATATTCTCCATGGCCAATTGTTATCCAACGTACTTTTTCTACATTAATTCTATTTAGATCTCCATGTAAGATTTTATATTGCTTCGAGCCCATATCATACTGAATAACCATCGAGTCTTCCGGGTGTTTAGAAAATGCATAAGCGGTTGCTTTAGCTGACTCTGTATCACCTCCATTTTGAATAATAATATTATAGGTATATTCAGTCTGTTTTGCCGGTCTATTCGTTTCCGCATCATTAGCTTTATTTTGGCGGTATATTAACATCGGGTCTAACCAAGTATCTAGATTGTCCATCTTTGGAGAATGGCTTTCTGGTAATCGGCTATTTTCATGCTCTTCCTGCATGTTTAAATAAATATCATCAAAGTCTGTATCTAACTGGACAGCTTGTTTTTCCGTGTTTGAATCATTATTACTGATACTTTTCTTTCGTATTATTTCATCTCTCCCTTCAATAAAGCTGACTGATAATTTACGTTTAGGATCGAAATATTGACCATTATCCCCTTCACTCCATTTTTTATTTAATGGAGCCCTATAGCCTTGATTTATTAATAACTGTTGAAAGTTAGAAAGATCTTCAACGTTATTAACAATGATTGCACCTTGGGGGTTCATATGAAAATAGGTATCAATAGATTCCGTCGTGCCTGTGAGGGCTCTTTTTCCTTTTAATCGTTCCGGTAATAAAAAGGTAATGGGAAAATTTTCATTCATTATACTCGCAGGGTTAGCATCATCGGCACCATGGTGGATCAGCTCCATCCCCTCAGCTAGACCAAGCTTTTTATTTAACTTATTTTTTATTTCTTTATTTTTTTTATTTGTAATTCCATTATCCCTTCCTTCTTTCCTATTATATTCCATTTCATTATTATATAATTTTTTTTGTTCTGAATTTAGTTCATCATAATTTACGTTAGCCTTCCACTCTTCCCATGTTAGCATTGGTGTTACTTTTACATAATGCTCTAAATCTGACATCGGAAAAATAATACTGAAAACATCATAATCGGCGGTCATTGCCTTTCCTGTTTTAGGGTCGCCAATAACATAAAATGGTTCTATTTTGTTATTCTCTTGATGATATACATTCCATACGTCCACTCCATCTTTCATGCTTTTTTTTAGAAAAAACACTTTTTCAGTCCTATCAAAAGATGCTGTTATTTCTTTATATCCATCTTGTTTTTTTGTATCTGAAAAATAGATCGTATTATATCGTATAAGTTCCTCAATTCTTTCTGGAGAAATTTCTAATATAACAGCAATAGCTTTACCTTCATTAATAGACTCTTGAGAGTAGCTATTATATTTTTTGCTATTCTCTCTCCCAGATTTTTTCGCAAACTGCTGTTGTACAGGAATAAATCCAGTATGTGGTCCCCAATCCGAACTTTTTGCTTTTATCGCTAACCCTTTGCTGCTGTATTCTCCAGTTTCTATAATACTTGTTGATTTAGGGTCAATAGGGCGAATGCCAATAACAATGTTTTCCTCATTGGCAACTTGGCTAATTAAAATTTGATGTATTTCTGGAATACCAGAAACAGGCGTATCATTATCTTTTTTTAAAGGTTTGAGATGTAAGTTAATACTTTCATAGTCTTTGCTATTCCCCTCAGAGGTGTTTTCTTGCAACGATAATGTAGAATTGACATTTACCTTACCCATATATATCCCTATATAAATAAAAAATTAATATTAAAATCGAAATAAAATCAATTTAAAATATCAAATATTAAAAATATAGCTAGATTCAAAAAATATAATTAGGACATAGTTTTAAATCACTTTAAATTATACCCTCCAGATGTAAAACAACCCCTAAAAAGGGGTTGTTTTTTGATACTATGAATAATTAAGTTCAGTAAACTATTCATTCTGTAAGAAAGGATTAGTTTTACGCTCAAAACCTAAGTTTGACATCGGGCCATGACCAGGAATGAATTGGTAATCATCACCAAGTGGTAGGACTTTGTTTTTAATCGAAGCAATTAAATCTTGATGGTTGCCACGAGGGAAATCACTACGCCCTACACCACCTTTAAACAGCACATCACCCATTGAAATCAATTTATCATCATGATTAACGAAAATAATATGACCAGGCGTGTGCCCAGGGCAATGCAACACATCAAAAGTAATGCCACCGCAAGTCACTTTATTCCCTTCTTCTAGCCAGTAATCCGGCGTGAAATCAGGACATTCTCCGATGTAGAACATGGCATTTTGTTCTGCAAGATTTTCAATCCAGAAAGCATCTTCTTTCTGAGGGCCATAAATAGGCACTGAAAAATGTTTGGAAAGTATGGCTGATGCGCCAATATGGTCAGAATGACCGTGGGTAAGCAGAATTTTTGTGAGTGTTAATCCACGGCTTTCGATAGCAGAAATCAATTTTTCCGCTTCACCACCGGGGTCAACCACAACTGCGTCTAACGTATTTTCATCCCAAATAACCTGACAGTTTTGCATAAACGGCGTTACTGGGATAATAGTATATTTCATCGAACAATTACTCCGTAATCTGTGTCACCTATGCACAGATTACCACGTTCTTGTCGGTCCTGTATCAATATGAATGAAATTGCTTCTTGGGTAATAACCAACGCCACCCGCACCCATTTTTAGTGCAGCTTTGCGGATATTGCTTAATTGCACCCCTTCGATATGAAAATCCATCGCTTGTCCACGCGTGTGATAGCTTTTTTTCGCCACACCTGAACTTTTACTGCGCAATTTATTATTGGTTTCTAAAGAACGGTAACCTGAGATTAATTGAACAGGTTTATTCGTCCCCATCATCATTTGCAGTAAATAGATTTGATCGAACAGTTTTGGATCAATCGTTTTGACTTTATCACAACGGTAGTCACGAAAAAGATGATTTAAACGGGCAAGTTCAGATTTATTGTAACGGCGACCGTCAAAAAATTCTGTTTTTAAAAACTCGCCAGTATTAATATTTTGAAAACGTAAAATGCGAGGACGTGGTGTCGTCATGGCGGCAAAGACATGACTTGGTAACAAACTGAGGCCCATTGTTGCAGCGCCAATTCCCAGCCATTTTCTGCGGGTTTGATCAATAATATCCATAGGTGATAGCTCAGACTCTAATAATTTAAATAAATATTCAATGAATTTCAGACAACCTATTGAGTCTAGCAAATCATAGTCAGTTTTAATGTATAATTATGTAAAGATATGCATACTTTAAGGCAAATTTATTGCAATATTCGTCAAAAATAGAGTCATATCACTAAATTATGCGCCTTAACATTATTATTACGTTAAATCTGCTGTAATGTATTTGAAATCGCCACGACATCAATAATTCAATTTAAATAATAATCGCAAGTTATGAATTAACAATGGAATTGTTTGGAATTAAACAGAATTGGCAGGAAAAGAAAAAAATAGAGGAGTTTCCCCCTCTATTATCTTCATTTATTATCGAGATATTACAGCATAATTTTTTTCAGTAATGGCAAATACTTATCCGCATTATCAATACCATTATCATATTGATAGATATCCGCACGGTATTGCGGTTGCTGGTCTTTATCCACCCACGCTGTTTGGTAATACAGATAGACAGGAATTCGGTCAGGGATATTAACGTAACGTGTTGACCCCTCTTTCAAAGCACCATCAATACGTTTTTGCTCCCAACCCGCATCACCAAGTAAAATACTGGCAAGCTCACTGGCTTTATTTACACGCACACAGCCTGAGCTTATCGCACGTGCATTACGGTTAAATAAACTGTGATTTGGTGTGTCATGCAAATAAATCGCATCAGAACTTGGCATATTGAATTTATAACGCCCTAATGAATTTGTTGGGCCCGGTGCCTGCCGAATACGATAGGGGAAATTTGCAGGGGTGATATTATCCCAATCGATTGAGTAAGGATTAATTTCATAGGAATCCGCTCCCCAACCTGAATAAACAGTATACCCTTTGCGACTAAAGTAACTTGGATCTTGTTTTCCTCTTGGGGCGATATCTTTACGTGCCATACTTGTCGGCACACTCCAAGGTGGATTGATAACCACATTATTTAATGCACTACTCATAATTGGCGTTTTACGATCTGCACGACCAACAATTACCTTAGAATCGAGGATAACTTCATCATTAAGATAGAAATCTAATGAATATCCCGGAATATTCACTAAAATCCCCGTGCCATTGCTCGCAGGAATAATACGCAAGCGTTGAATATTCAGCGCCATCAAGCCTGCTTTTTGTGCGGGCTTCATATTTAGCCAAACTCGAGTCCCCTTTCCAATCACACCATCAGCTTCTAAGCCATACTGTAATTGAAATTTTTTAACCGCATCGACCAGTTCTTGATCATAAACTTTAGACGCTGCACTAGCAGGTTTTGCGGGTTCAGCTGCCACAGCCTCACTCGGTTGTTCGCTTGCTTGCTCTGCAACTTGTGCTAACGTTTCTGGCGTTTCAGTCTCAATAACGTCTTCCGTAACGCTCTCACCTAACAAACCTTCACGCTGTAAAATTTTACGCAACACAAGCACATCATCACTGGATTGCCCCGGTTTTAATGTTTTAGTTCCCGCAATTTCTAACTCATCTTCAGGCAACGCTAGCAATTTTAGCATTTCTTTGCGCATTGGCTGGTACAGTGGGTGATTAGGTGCTTGCCCTTTAACCCACTCAGTTAGACGCTGCGATTCGACTGCATCTAACCATGGTTTCATTTGAGCCGCTGTCGGTGCAATGATTTTATAAGGGCGGTTTGTATACAACCAATATTGCCCACTTGCTTCAATAGAGGACAAATATTGGAGATAGCCAAGCATCGCATCAGACAAAATAACATCACGACCAAGCTCACTAAGCTGATTGTTTTCCAACATAGTTAACCATTCACTAAATTGCGGTTGCACACCAGAAAGTGAAAGTTCGGCTATTTGTTGTTGGAATTGGCTAATTGCCGTTTCATCTTGCCATAGCAATTTCATCTGCTTATCGGCATATAACTTAGCGAGTTGTGTAGCAAAAACGGGTTTCACATCTGCTGGAAGGGAAGCCGTTATTTTTGCCATACTCTCTGTTGGTGTTACCGTAATCGACTCTTTAACCTCAACAACTTGCGGTTGTTGAGCTTCGGTTACACTTTGCTGCGTATTTTCATCATTAGAAAATGCAGGGAATTGGAATGCCATTAACCCACATATTACTGAGACTTGCAGAGCTTTCACTCTTCTCTTTGCCATACATCCACCTTAAGTTACTACATGGATAACAATAGTTTTTATTATAGTTGCAATTTGATTGTATTTTATTTTAACAATAATGTTATAGGAATAGACTAATTTTAGTGACTTTGAATGTTCAATCATCTGAAATAATTAAAAGCCAAACAGCCACTTGAGAAGTAGAATTATTCCCATCTTTAACAATTCAGCGTATTGAGTTCATTAAACTCCGCATTAAACATAGTTGAATTTTATTTTAAATAAAAGTATTTACCTGCTCTTATTTGGCTCATTAATAACCTTACTTATAATAATGAAATGAAGTTTAAAAAATAAGTTTGAGCCTTGCTGGTTTATTCAAATTAGCTAAATAAGACTCCCCTTGTTAAGTATTCATCGATACAAAAATGCCGATATCTATTACTAAATATCGGCATTTAATTAAATCACATTCGCTATTATTGCTGTAATGGGGCTTCAATTGCTGGGCTATCTTGGCCAAAACCTTTCAGACCAACTACATGTACGTGCTCATTATTACCAAACACTTTACGAACCAGTTTATAGGTAGTTCCCTTTTCAGGACTAATATTTTCAGGTGCAGCAATGATTAACTGCATTTCTAACCTATCACACAGCTCAAAGAGTGTGGCTATCGATTTGGCATCCAATCGAGCTGCCTCATCCAAGAACAGCAAGCGACAAGGAATAATATCTTTCGCACGTAAACGACGTGACTCTTCTTCCCAGCTTTGCACAACCATCACTAAGATAGACATCCCCGTACCAATCGCTTCACCGGTTGATAGCGCGCCACTTTCTGCTTTTAACCAACCATCTGAACCGCGGTTAACCTCTACATCTAACTCCAAATAGTTACGGTAATCTAATAGCTCTTCACCGATAGTTTGTGGCAAACGCTGCCCAACATCCACTTGTGGATTCAAACGTTGATACAGTTTTGCCATCGCTTCAGAGAAGGTTAAGCGCTGGCTAGTAAATAAGTCTTGGTGCATTTCGCTTTCTTCGGATAGCACACTTAGTAACAGTGCATGACTTTCACGAATATTGACGTTTAGACGCACCCCTTTAACCTGACCAAATGCCACCGCTTGTAACCCTTGGTTCAACATACGAATACGGTTTTGCTCACGTTGGATCGTTTTGCGGATAATATTCGCAACACTTTTCGAGCTAATAGCCAGTTTTTGCTCACGTGCAGTTAATTCTTCCGTTAAACGCGCAAGCTCAATCTCCATTTGCTCAATGGCATCGATTGGGTCATCGGTACGGATGATATCTTGGCGGATACGCTCACGCAGGTGCTGATAAACAGCAATAAAGAATTGGATCTTACGCTCTGGGTGTTTTGGATCTTCCGATAAACGTAAAACATCACGTAAATGTTCGTTATCTGCAACAGCTAAACGTAACGCCCCCAGCGCCTTATCCGACATCGAACGCAGGCTGTCACCATCCGTATACGCAAGTTCACGGCGATGTAAGCGGCGTTCAACACCGTTATCTTTCACCAAGCGCATCACCGCGCACCAACCTGCTTTCGCCGAAACCACTTGTTCACGCAACAGGAAATAGTCTTTTTCAAGTTTGCGCAGGCGTTTTTGTAAGTTATCCATTTCAGCTTCACATAACGTCAGCTGTTTTTCTAACTGATTAATACGACTGCGGTTTTCCATTACTCGTTGATGCAGTTCATCACGGCGAATACGTGCACGTTCTTGCGCGTCAGGGTCAGCTTTCACACCGATTTCCTGCATCTCGACTTCTAACTCTTTCAGCATTTCCTGCTTCGTTTCAAAAGAGCTACGTAATGAAGCAAAAACTTGGTGATATTGGGCAGATTGGGCTTGATGCTGACGTAGCTGCTCGCGAGCACGCGTACGTTCTGTCTCCGCGTGCTCTAAACGTTGGCGTAACTTTTCGTTTAGGTCGGCATTTTCATTGACCATACCCGTCGAGTCACTGTAGCTAAAGTGAGCACGGCGTTGAACAACTTCAACCACCGCAAAAGCCTGCTGTTTCGCATTTTGCTGTGCGTGTTTTGCAGTATCATAATCTTTACGCAATTGGTCGTGTTGCTCAGGGTCGCTGAGTAATACCGTTACAATTGGCTCTAATTTTTCTAACGCATGGCCATGTTTATTTAAGAAATGTGCCGCTTCTTCTGCTTCTATCAGCTCTTCACTAATTTCTTCCGCTCTATCCGCCAAGGTTTCATCGAGCAGTAACCCCATTTGAGGTAAGAGACGATTCAAAGAGGCTAAACTTTCTTTTCCTTGAGCAAATTGTTGGCGTTGCTGTGAGGTTTGCTCTTCGAATTGACTTAAGGCACGCTCAAGCTCAGTACGTTTTTGATTTAATGTTCGAATTTCAGCTTCTGGGTCATCTTCAAATGCCACGGAAATATGCTGACCAATAAAGCGGCTGAATGCTTGATGTGCACGCTGAATTTTTTGCACATCAAAAGAGAGTGTCGCATAACGCTCTGCAAGCTCATCACGCTCTGCGGTGAGCGACTCTAAATGGCTTTCACGCGCTGCGCGGCCAAACAGTGGCAATTCAGGGTAACGCGAATAGCGCCATTGACGCTCAGATGAACGCACTAATACCGCATTTTCAAACTCTTGTGCATCAAAAACGCTATCATCGAAAGAAGATGGGTCCCCCTCGATAAAATACACATCATCAGGGCAATCTTGTAGTGAATCCAGCTGACTACGAACCACATCAAGGTCTTGAACCACGATACCGTGACGAGCTGGTCCGTACAACGCAGAGAAATAAGCCGCGTCTTCAATGGTAATATCATCATAGATTTCAGACAGTAAAACACCATTGAAACGCTCTGCCAACGCTAACATGCGGCTATCTTCGGCCCCACTTGGCTGGCTTAAACGCTCGATTTGTTTTTCAAGGTCGCGGCGCTGGGCTGCAACTTCGTCACGCTCAACGGTAATTTCACGCTCTTGCTCCAGCAATTGCTGCATAAACTCAGTAACTGCGGTGCTGGAATCAAATGTTTCGCTCGATTGTTCGTTCAGTTGCGTTAGTGCTTCTTGAGCAACAATCCACGCAGGGGCTTTCGCTGAAAGTTGCGCAATACGCTGGCGAATCTGTTCCAGCTCTTGGCGCATTTGCATGCGTCTTTCACCACTTTCATTGACGCCAATACTTAATTCTTCTTGCTGAGCTTCAAGCTCTGCCATTAACGCATCAAGCTCATCAGGCTCATAGCTTTGACCTTGGCGCTTACAAAACTCTGCGAGTAACCTTTCTGCATTTTGCTGGCTGCTTAAACGCTGCTGTAATTCAGACAGTTGCATGCGTAAAGGCTGAACACGCTCCGCCAAATGCTGTTGGGATGACCAATCGCGCAATAATACTCGCGCTTGTTGATAGGCATCGCTGCGGCTAACCTCACCCACCATGTTCTTAACGAGCTGGTAAGCTTGCTCAAATTGGCTATGTGCAGCATCTGCCACACTCATTTTTTGCTCAAGTGCCAATAAAGCTTCTGTCGCTTGCTGTTCGCGGGCCTCAAACGTGTCTAACCATTCATCTGCATTATCAATGGTTAATTCAGGTAATTGACACAATTCACGTGCACGGTTCAGCGCATGCAACGCTTGTTGGTATTGAATCGCACGGGTTTGCTGTACATCCAGTGCTTGCTGGTAATCGGCGAGCTGGTTTTTTAATTCATCAACTTCAATTTCTGCCGCTTCAGCACGTGCTTCAAATTCTTCTTGTGATTCTGTCGCTTCTGCAACAACTTCACTTTGTTCTTCAAGGCGATATGTTAATTCTTCAATATCGGCTTGATAACGATCGATTTTCTCTTGTTGGCGCAGTGCTGCTTGCACTAGATTTAAATGGTCACTCGCCGCTTGGTAGTCCGCTTCTAATTCTGTTGACGAACCATTTTGTTCATTTAATTCACGCGCCATTTCAACACTGCGAACTTGCTCAACACGGAGTTGCTTACGGCTCGCATAGAGTTCATTACGCGCTGCCAATGCCGCATCAAGGTGAATACGTCGCTCATTTGAGTGGCGCATATAATCCGCAGAAACATAGTCTGTGGCTTGGCTAATCAAATGCTTGAATAAATCACGATCTGATTGCGTAACACGAATCGCTTCAAGGGTTAAACGGTTTTCTCGTAATGCCGCTTCCATATCTTGGAAAGCTTTACGAACCCCGCTGTTTTCCGGCAGTAAGTAGTCACGTAGTGAGCGCGTGATTGCACTTGAAATCCCGCCATATAGCGACGCTTCAATAAGACGGTAGTATTTACTGCGATCCCCTGCTGAACGCAGACGTTTAGGCAATACGCCTAATTCAAACAGAATCGAGTGGTAATCCGTAATCGAGTTAAACTGCTTGAACAAGACACCCTCTTGCTCTTCAAGCCTTTCTTTTAACTCATTTAATGGAATAACTTTAGCCTGACGACCGTCAATCACTTCCGTTAAAATTTCGGTAGGTACAGTTGCAAGTGGCACACCTTGCACCATAAATGGCTTAATATCGACTTTTTTATCACGCCCAGCCACTTGTTGTAAGCGTACCCCCACCATGACACGCTGATGTTTTGAGTTCAGCACATCCAAAATGGCATAACAGACGCCGGGGCGTAATTTACCGTGTAAACCTTTATCACGAGAACCTGATGTCGCTCCCGCTTCTGTGGTATTACGAAAATGCAGCAAAGTTAAATCGGGGATCATGGCAGTGATAAACGCCGCCATGGTAGTAGATTTCCCCGCACCATTCCCCCCTGAGAGGGTGGTTACCAACTCATCAAGGTCAAAAGTACGAGCAAAAAAACCGTTCCAGTTAACCAGCGTCAGTGAGCGAAATTTTCCGCGTTCAATCATTATTCTTCATCCTCATCACTTTCTGCTGGGTCTTGGCTATCTTCGACTTCGTCTTCATCACTGTCTTTGAGTGATAATTCACCGTCTAGGGAAATCGCTTCACCATCACGGATCATGCGTAATTGCGCATCCTGCGGGTTATCACCGCTGCGCACATCAGCACCAAAGCGGAAAACCGATTCGCTAATAATGAATTTACTCGAATCATTTTGCAGAAAATGCACCATACCTAAACGGCGTAAACGGTTTAGGGAGGTTCTTAGTTTTTCCTGCAATTTTTGCTTATCAAGGTCAGACCCTGTCGAGCGTTGATTAACAAATTTCAATAATTTGCTTTCATCCGCCAGCGATAACAGCTCCTCAAATAACTCTTGTGAGGTAAAAATACCTTGGTTACTTAAGCGCTCTGGGCTCAAATAGAGGTAACACAGGATTTTCCCCACCATCATATCCAGCTCAGACAACACGGAGCGTGGGATTAATGTGGTTGAGCGAGGACGTAGATAGAAAAAGCCTTCAGGTGCACGAATTAACTCAACATTATAACGTGCATAAAATTGCTCTAATGCTTCCTGAAAATCCATCAAAAATGCGTGGTTATCAAGGTCATCAATGCTAATGTGACGACCTGAACGCAATTGGCTGTCTAGCTCTGGAAAAATAGGGTTAGCTAATGCTTGAGCCAGCTTAACTGGCATAAATTGTTCAATATTTGTCGATGACATGTGCCTGTACCTTGGCTCCGTGATCATTAATAGCTTGCCATTCTGCCGGTAACCCCGCCAAATCAGCCTCTGCGATACCTAATCTTACAGCTTGATCGATAATAATTCGCGCCACATCAAAATGACGTTTTTGCGGATACTGCTGCAAGTAATCATGTAATACACGACCAACATCCAATGGACGCTGCTCCGTTTTATAGAACGCGAGCTCTGCTTCCATTAGTTCTGCAAGCCTATCATTTAATTCACTAAATTCTTCAAATTCCAGCTCTGGTGGTAACTCACCCGTGACTTCTTCATCATGCAAGGCAAGCTCTTCATCTCGCATATCAAATAACCTGTCAGCATTGGTGTAAGTGAGTGCCCAAGGGCTGTCGAGATAATGTTGAACTGACTGGCGTAACCGCTGAGAAAATATGCGGTTTTTGTCCATATCAATCGCAGTACGGATAAATTTATGCACGTGACGGTCATAACCAATCCAAAGATCAATGGACTGCTGCCCCCAACTCACAATACGGTCTAATTTGTTTTGTAAATCAAAAACTAACCTATCAACCATATCTGAAAACACAGGCGCATTCATGTTCGCTTCTTGGATACGTAACAAGTTGGCTTGCAGTTTATCCCCTGCGGCCTCTAACGTATCTTGCAATTCCCTAAGTGTTCCAGAGGTTTCGGATAGTAATTGCTCACAGTTAGCAATCGCCGCTTGCCAATCTTGGTTTAGCAGCGCTGCAATATCTTCTTTTACCGAGTTTTGTTGCTCATCCATAATCCGCTGAGATAAATCAATACTATCAAAGATTTCAGCGACAGAATATTTCAGTGGGGCAAAAACGTAGCGGTGCCAATAAAACTCATCACCACCTTCTTCGGCGGCTTCTGCCGCACGTTGCAATTCCCCTGCAACGATAGAAAGTTGCATCGAAAGTCGCAACGTTGAAAACTCACGCTGGCGAATATAATAATCACTAATGCCTATGCCTAATGGGGTCAAACGATAGATTGCATTACCTTCGACAATATCACTCGCAAAGCGGTTAAATATTTTCTGGCGCACCATATCATTGATGGCATTATTTGCGCGTACCGCCAGTGATTCCGTGGTTTGTTCAAACCCTTTACAAACCTCACGAAAGGCATCGACCAATTCCACTTCGCTCATTTCACCATTTACCCGCTCGCTGTTCAGTACAGCAACAGCCAGTAAAAACGCTAAACGCTCAGCGGGAAGTGAAATTGCAAAATCATTTTTTCGTGCCCAAGACACGAGCTCAGGGACGGTCTGGGAAAAATCACTCATAAATCGTCCTTTTGTATTTGTTTGCGAGCCATGACATGAATATAACGCCCCATGCTGATATATGGTTCCTCACGGCAATATTGTTGTTCAAGTGCCAACAACGCAGGAAAATCTTTTTGCTGTAACTGCCGACTTTGCAAATAATCATGGAAAACTCGAACGCCGCTTTTCCCTAAGATATCCATCTTACACTCTGCTAACCACTCATCAACTTGTTGAGGAAATAGCGGTTTTTGCGGTGACAACGAACGCTTACGACGACGTTGGATATGCGGCGTTGCCAGATGAAAGTTACCTAAAATTGCATTACGCATCACCAAGCCATTTGCATTATAGAACATGACAGAAAATACGCCTTCTGGTCTGATTATATCTGCCAGCTGTTCAATTGCATATTTTTGATCGCTAATCCATTCAAGAACCGCGTGAAAAAGAACAAGGTCAACCGGTTCATCAACATATTGTGCAATATCTTGTACGGCACAATGGACAAACTGCATGTTACCAATAATTCCCTCTTCTTCGGCTAACTCACGAGCGCGCTCTAACATCTCTTCGGATAAATCGCAAAGTGTGATTTGATGGCCTAATCCAGCTAATTTGCGCGAAAAATGGCCTTCTCCGCCACCAGCATCAAGGATCCGTAGCGTTTTTCCCTTAAACTGGGTCTCTAATAGTTGAGTTAAGTCTTGCCAAACCACCGCTTCACGTATTTTGCCTTTAGTCGTTCCGTAGATATTTTTTGCAAATTTATCGACAATATCATCAAAGTTGCGGTCTGCCATGTGCTATCCAGTTGCCTATCATTTGTCATTTACAGCATATTTATGGGCCAATTTGTCGCAAAAACATCCAAAATTTACCAGTTTCATCCATATCTTGATGAAAATTTATCTAATCATGAATATTATCACTGAGTATTGTGCTTATCACACAAGATGTTGGCGACTATTGAAACGTAAATTATAACAGATAATAGCTATATTTTTGCATAGTAGTTTATTTTGCTCAGCGAATTTCATTTTGGCATTATTAACGTTAATTTTCGTTGTCTTATGTAGCAAATTTGCCAGACTTATACCAAGTATTGACCGTGGTTAGTCCCCTGAATATAGGCTTGATTATGTTATTTTTCTTAAAGAAGTACATTGGCTCACTTTTAATGCCATTGCCACTATTGCTCATTATCGGGGCTATCGGGCTACTTTTGCTGTGGTTTACCCGTTGGCAAAAATGGGGGAAAAGCTTAACAACCGTGAGTTTAGTACTCATCGCACTGCTTGGTTTACAACCTGTTTCAGACAACTTGCTCGCCCCTATTGAGGGAAAATTTAATAAACGCTATGAGTTAATCACAGAAAACCCACCACAGGATATCAAATACATCGTGGTCTTGGGCGGCGGCTTTACCTATAACCCAGACTGGAGTCCAAGCGCTAATTTATTGAGTAACAGCCTGCCAAGAGTCACCGAAGGCGTGCGTTTATACCTTAAACACCCTGGGAGTAAACTGATATTCACAGGCGGAAAAGCCAGTAGCACAATAAGCAGTGCCGAGGTTGCAGCTAAAGTTGCACAGTCACTGGGTGTTCCTGAGTCAGATACGATCCCTCTCACTGAGCCTAAAGATACCCAAGAAGAAGCTTACGAAGTTGAGAAAATTATTGGAAAAACACCATTTTTGCTTGTGACATCGGCTAATCATTTGCCAAGAGCCATTACGATGTTTACTGACAGAGGCATGCAACCTTATCCAGCCCCTGCAAATCAATTAGCCATTAGCAGCGGTATTAATCCATGGGAAAAATACATTCCTTCGGCCTATTATTTCGGTCATAGCGAGCGTGCATGGTACGAGTTTATTGGCACGATTTGGTGGCATATAAAACCTGACAATACTCAAGCTTTGGAAGAACCACTCAGCACACCTGAATTGGTTGTTTCCGAATAAAAACAAAAAGGCGTAACTCATTAAGGTTACGCCTTTTTTATCGCATCATTCCATTGGTAAAAACGAATAAATATCTATGATAAGAACTGTTTTCTCACCAATTCTAGGTCTTCGGGTGTATCAACACCGGCACCCGGTGTCACTTTAGCAACATCCACATGGATTTTTTCGCCATACCAAAGCACTCTAAGTTGCTCAAGCATTTCGATTTTCTCTAGCGGGCTCGCTTCCCAGTGGATGTAACGGCGAATAAAGCCTGCACGATAAGCATAGATACCAATGTGGCGTAAGAAAAAATCACCAATTGAATCATGGCTTTTCGCAAAGTTATCTCTATCCCACGGGATTGTTGCACGGGAAAAATACAATGCATACCCTTCATGATCCGTGACCACTTTCACGGCATTTGGGTTGAACGCTTCATGTGCATCATGAATTGGAACAGCCAGAGTACCCATATTCGCTTTACTGCCTTGAAGGTTATGAGCAACTTGGCTAATAATTTCAGGCGGAATTAAAGGCTCATCGCCCTGCACATTCACAATGATTTCATCATCAGAGAAGCCGTATGTATCAATAACCTCAGCCAATCTTTCCGTACCCGATTGGTGATCAGGGTTAGTCATACACGCTTCGCCACCCGCGGCAATAACTGCATTCGCCACATCTTGGTGGTCTGTCGCCACAATGACTCGACTTGCACCTGATTTTATGGCTTGCTCCATCACTCGAACAACCATTGGCTTACCATGGATATCCGCCAGCGGCTTACCGGGTAAACGGGTTGATGCATAACGAGCAGGAATAATAACCGTAAACATAGCGATTATTGTCCTTCATCTAATGAGACTTGGCGCGCTTCATTTTCGAGTAAAACGGGGATGCCATCACGAATGGGATAGGCTAAGTGGTCAAACTTGCAGATAAGTTCGAGGTGTTCTTTGTTATAACTTAATTTGCCATGGCACACAGGGCAGGCAATGATTTCAAGTAAACGGTGATCCATGTTTTCTCCCGAATGGATTTAACTCACTTGGAGTCAGGATATCACATGCAGATATCACCGTTAACTTTAATCTTTCTGATTAAGATCTCCAGCCAAGATGAGAGGATGAAAGCAGGAGAAATTGTGCTGTTATTTCTAGTAAGCAATAACGTCAGCGGCCGTTATGCCATCGGAACTACGTGTTAAGCAAAACTCGACGTTTTGACCTTCGAATAATGATTTGATTTTTTTATTAGCAATTGATTTTGTTGTCACAAATACATCATCTCCACCTTTCGATGGCGAAATAAAACCGTAACCTTCTTTTGCGTCAAACCATTTAACTCGACCCATATGTAATTGAAAATTCATATTAAAACTCCTTTTGTTCTAAGAACAATACCTTTTTATTTTTGTATCATTACTCTTTCTTGCTTCCCATTTATAAATTGCCGATCTATTAATACATTAAAGAGTAATTAAACTTTTACCAATTCATGCACTAAAATTATTGTGCATCTTTTATAACGCCCATAAATGTAGATTTCAGGCACCACGCATCTACTGTGAAGTTAACAGTCTATTTTGACATTATGATGACAAAACTAAGTAACAACGATTTAACAGCGTTGATGTGCGAGGATATGAAGACTAACTAAAGAACGGAGCGTGAAATTAAGCTAGTATAAAATCCAATTATTACTGTATTGCATCTAGATACATAATAATTAGACCTATATCACAGTGGCGATATTATTATCATAGTGAAGTGTTAGTGGCAAGTGTTTTTGTTATTTGTGATAAGTTTTTTTATTTCACTTAGGATTTTTTGCTCGCTATTGGATGATAATTGCGCTTTTACAGGTAAAAACCACCAATTTGGCTGCGCAAATGAGCGGCATTTAACGGCATCTTTTTCAGTCATCAGTAAGCTTTGGGTTGGTTTAACAAGAGCAGACAGTTGCTGTTGTTCATAATCTTGGTGATCAGCAAAAGCGTGGGTATTCACCAACGCTATCCCTTTATTTTCTAAAGAGGCAAAAAAGCGAGGCGGATGCCCGATCCCAGCCATTGCAACCACGGATTGAAGCTGAGTAACAGGCTGGTTTTCTGAAGTTACAATATTAACGGCGGTGTCCCCCTCGAGGGTCATTAGCACTTCACTTCCCTCAGGCTGCCCACCATTAACAATTAATGCATTCACACTATTTAAACGGCCGGCACGCTCACGCATCGGCCCCGCAGGTAACCACCACCCATTACCGAAACGCCGCTGACCATCAATCACAACGATTTCATAATCACGCTGTAATGCGTAATGCTGTAAGCCATCATCGGTGATGATCACATCTAATTCATTTAATGCTAGCAATGCTTGGATTGCTTCACTGCGCTTAGGCGCTACAGCAACGGGTGCTTTAGTGCGATGATAAATTAGAACAGGTTCATCACCAGCGGCTGTTGTTGGTGTATTTTCATCAAGAACAAGTGGGTAACTTTCCGCTTTTCCACCATAGCCGCGAGACACAACGCCTACCCGATAGCCTTCTTTTACAAGTGATTCAACCAACCAGATAACCACTGGCGTTTTACCATTACCTCCAGCTGTGAGGTTCCCCACCACAACCACAGGTATTGGCGCTTTCCAAGAGCGACTTAGCCCGACTTTATAAGCAGCATAGCGTATTATCGTTATCAATCCATAAAGAAAAGATAGCGGTAACAGTAAGATATATAACCACGACTTGCCGGACCAAATACGCTCTATCATTGTTTAAATTGAATACTGTGTAATTGAGAATAAGCCCCATTTTGCGCTAGCAGCGCTGTATGCGTACCGCGTTCAATGATACGACCATCTTGTACAACTAAAATTTCATCTGCATTCTCAATTGTTGATAACCGGTGTGCTATCACCAATGATGTTCTATTCTTCTGTAGTTCATCCAGTGCAGCTTGAATTGCACGTTCAGATTCGGTATCAAGTGCTGATGTCGCTTCATCAAGGATCAAAATTGGTGCGTCACGTAGCAAAGCACGCGCAATTGCAATACGCTGACGTTGCCCACCTGAAAGCATGACCCCATTTTCACCGATAACAGTATCTAGCCCTTTATCAAGTTTAGCGATAAAGTCCATGGCATAAGCCATTTCAGCCGCTTTTTCAATTTGCTCACGGCTATAGCTTCCATCCGTTGCATAAGCAATATTATTCGCAATCGTATCGTTAAAAAGGTAAACATGTTGCGATACAAGTGCAACTTGGCTTCGCAATGAGGCAAGCGTGTAGTCACGAATATCATGGCCATCAATTTGGATAGAACCTTTATCAATGTCATAAAAACGCGTGATCAGGTTAGCTATTGTCGATTTACCAGAACCTGAGCGCCCAACTAATGCAACTGACTTCCCTGCAGGTAAAGTAAAAGAAACATCATCTAATGCAGGATGCTCTTTTGTCGCGTAGGTAAAAGTGACATTCTCAAATTTGATATCACCCTTCACATCCTTGAGGACTTTAGTCCCATCATCTTTTTCTTGCTCGGAATCTAAGATGGCGAATAGCGTTTGGCAAGCCGCCATACCACGTTGGAATTGTGCATTAACATTCGTTAATGATTTCAATGGGCGCATTAACGCAAACATAGATGAAAAAACAACTGCAATGGTACCAGAGGTAAGTTCATCACGAATATCAGGAAAGCTGGCTGCATACAGAACGAATGCAAGCGCAAATGAGGCAATCAATTGCACGATTGGGTCTGAAATTGCCGATGCGGTTACCATTTTCATATTTTGGCGGCGCATATTGTTACTAACTTTATAAAAACGTTCAGTTTCAACTTTTTGACCACCAAAGATTAAAACTTCTTTGTGCCCTTTTAGCATTTGTTCCGCACTCGCAGTTACATGCCCCATGCCTGTTTGCATGTTTTTGCTGATTTTGCGAAAACGCTTAGAAACAATACGGATTGTAATGGAAACAACAGGAGCGATAACAATCAAAATAAGAGACAATTGCCAGCTATAATAAAACATCATCGTAAATAAACCGATGATGTAAGCGCTTTCACGAATGATTGTAATTAAAGCACCTGAAGATGAAGACGCTACTTGTTCTGAATCATAAGTAATTCGAGATAAAAGCGTTCCTGTGGATTGCTGATCGAAAAAGCTCACTGGCATGCCCATCATATGGCCAAAAAGCTTGCGGCGCATATTCATCACCACTTTACCTGCAACCCAAGAAACACAATACGTTGAGACAAAGCTAGAACCACCACGGACAACCATTAAACCTAACACAGCAAGTGGCAGCCATTTTAATACATCGTTATCGGCTTTATCGAACCCTTCATCTAATAAAGGTTTTAATAAAGAAATCATAAACGCATCGCCAGCAGCGTTTATAATAAGAGCTATTGCTGCAACAATTAAGCCCGCTTTAAAAGGCGCAATAATCGGCCACAAGCGGCGAAAAGTTTGTTTTGTCGAAAGGTCTTTATCATTCATACTTTTAATTACCAGACTTAATGTAAGCGCACTATTCTACTCGGGAAATAGCGGTAAGCCAAACCACAGATGATACCAACGTGGGGAAATTTCATCGCGATAGCTCTGAATACTGACATTTTCTTTTTTAAACCATAATGTTAACTGCCCTTTCTCAGCGGTATTTAACCATTGGATATTATTTTTTTTGTACCTTTGATAGACCTTTTCCGATGGAATTTTCCACGCACTGTACCTTGCAGACGAAAGCAAAACCATTGATGGTTGAACATTTCTTAACAATAGATTTGTCGATGAGGTTTGACTTCCATGGTGCGGTGCAAACAAAATAGAAGAACGGAGGCTTTGTTTATAAGCTTCAACTAATTTTGCTTCTCCCTTCTTTTCTATATCTCCAGTCAATAAAATTTTGTGATGTCCATCTGTAAACTGTATAACACACGAATCATTATTATGGGAAATAGCCGACAATTTTTCTGGCCACAAAACTTCAAACGTCAACTTTCCCCATTGCCATCTTTGCCCTTTTACACAAGGTAAATGTTCCAGCTTATTAATCCTATTAATCTTTTTTTGCTTAGGTTTTGTCAGATAAGTTCCAAAACTACTTCTCACATTTAGCCATGGGTATTGTTTAAGTAAATCGCTAACGCCACCAGTGTGATCTAAATGATTATGGCTAAGAATCATCCCCATTGGTATTATCCCTTTTTGTTTTAGGAAAGGAATAATTTGTCTTTTGGCATTGCTATGCCCTTTCCAAGCGTTCCCCGTGTCATATAGATAAGCTAAATTATTTTGCTCAATAATAACGGCTAAACCATGCCCAATATCGAGTAATGTCATACTCCAGTCATGCTCTGGCTTTTTATCATTACTCATCTCAATAAAAATCAAAGCAACAATGCAGCCAATCAGGGAAAGATACATTTTATACCAGCTAAATAGGTATATTAGAGCCACAGACCAGCAGATGAATAATAGATAATAGGGTATATTAAAAAAATCCATCCAATAACGGCTAAAAAAGGGTAGCGGAAGTAATCCAAAATCAATGACTCTATCTATAAAACCAAAAATTAAATTTTGCAATGTTATATTTGGTATTAAAAAAATAGCCAATATTGCGGGTACTATCCCCCAAGAGACCAATGGAACAAACCACAAATTAGCAAATATACTCATGAAGTTAATACCATTAAATACGATGATTTGCATTGGTATCAATAAAATCAGCAACCCAATCTGTAGATGAACTAAGCCAATGACTTTACCGATAATTTTCTTTTGAGTTAGGCGTGTTGATAAGGGAAAAACAGTCAGCCAATACAAAATTGCTAAGACAGCAAAACTCGATAACCAAAAGCTATCGGATAAAATAGCAAGTGGATCAAATAATAAAATCCCTGCGATACTCCATATTGCCCACTGCCAAGAGAAATATAACGATGAGTGGTACCGAATATAAACCCATAAAGACAATGAAAATAATGCTCTAGTCGCTGGAATTGCAAAACCAGAGATCCACGCATACATTACTGCCAGTATCAAACCCAATAAAATGGGATAAACTTGACTCATAAAACGGATAGGAAGCATATACTGCACTAGTCTAGCGATAAAAAAACCTAAACAATAAGCTAACCCAATATGTAAGCCAGAGATCGCCATTAAATGGGTTAACCCCGTTTGCTGCAATAAGACCGAGTGCTTTTCAGACAATAGTGTTCTTTCTCCAAACATTAACCCATATATAATCCCAACATTTCTTAAAGTACTCATTTGCTCCATAAAATGATTGATTATCTTTTGCCTTGTCGAGCATTCAGAGTTTAATACTGTATTCTGCTTACTTTTTAATGTGCCTATAATCCGTTGTGATAATTTGTGCCGCTGCTGGTTAAAACTGCCTTCATTCAAAGAGTTATGTAAGGGCTTTAGCTTACTATTAATTCGCCATGATTGCCCTGCACATATAGTTTCTTTGCTTTTCCATATTGCATACAGCGGGGGAAACATTTCTTTATTATTAACTTTATCGATTCTAATTTTAATTTTTTTCTCTTTGTCTTCAGCCTGTAACTTTATGACAGTTATGTCCAAATAATGGTGCTTTACTGATAACGAATAAATATTATTATTTATATTATTTCCATACCAATTCCCCCATAGAAAAAAAGTCATCACCAATAAAATAAATTTGAGGTTTTTATTCAAAAAAAGCATGAATAATAAAAAAATAAAAACTAGTAAAATAATAACTGAGTCATCAATATGTAAAAGATTAGGCATAAATAACAAGGGTAATATTCCACCAATAACAGCGAATGATACCAATGTTAAGGACAATTCCTGATTTTTATATTTCCACACCCTATTTTTGTTTTGAAAAATTCTCATTTTAAACTTTATTTCTTATTTGTTTTTAAATTTCGAGTCTAATCTACCCCCTATTCGATTAACTTTTAATTCATAAATATAACGTTATAAAGCGCTTCCCAAAAAAATCGTATAAAAAGTATTAATTACAAAATTGTTGGGGGGGGGGGGGGGGG
>NZ_JBSICC010000021.1:0-66523 GCF_058245955.1 Providencia sp. UF-224
TCGTTTGCTAACGCTAGTCACATACTTATGTATGCTCCTAGCGATTAGCGGCACTTGATGCCTACGCATAATAGGAACTATTTAGAAAATTAAATGTTGGTCATACTTCAAACTGTAGAGTTGTTGGATTCATTCGGCGGCTTGGGTCACCGACTTATAGAGGTGGCCCAAGTTATTCTCGTTTTATGACCTTCCTGATTATTCCTTTAATAGCGAATCAATAATCTTTTGGGCGTGTAGATAGCTTTGCTCATTGCCAAAAATATGCGCTTGATTGAGTAAAAAATATAATTGGTAAATGGGTTGTCTATCTAAAAAACCTTGTGGAAGCGGCCAAACACTTTGGTAACCATCGATAATTTGAATAGGAATATCTTTATATAAAGGTAACATTGCAATATCGCACTCTCTATCACCCCAGTAGCATGCTGGATCATAAAGAACACCATCAATTTGTTGAGTAATGGCGCAGTTAGCAGGCCATAAATCGCCGTGTAATAAAGAGGGTTGAGGTTGATGGCCGGCTAATTTATTTTTAACAATATCGACAATTTGCTGAATATCACCAAATACCATGCCTTTCTCAGACGCTAATTGTAATTGAAGACCAATACGTTTTTCTGCAAAGAATGAATTCCAGCGTTTTTCCCAGCCATTTGGTTGGATAATAGTGCTGAGCATGGTGTCAAAATCAAAGCCATAACTAGGTTGCTCTTCCCATTGGTGTAAGCGGGCAAGCTGCTGGCCAAAGTGCCAAGCGTTGGTGGTATCAAATGGTTTTAAAGGGAAGTATTCGAGAAGCAGAAAACTATGGTGCTTATTACTGCCGACACCATATACCTTGGGAACGGTAATGGTTTGGCTTTTGGCGAGCATTTCTAGCTGTTCAGCCTCTTGCTTAAATAACGGTAGAAACTCACGCCGATTTTGTTTAATGAATACGGTGTGTTCGCCATAGTCAATTCTTAACGTATGGTGAATATCACCACCAGAGAGAATGACTTTGTTACGCAGCTCCGCTTCACCTAAGTGTTCACTTAATAAACGACACATTGCTTGCCACATGACTCACCTCGCTCTGCTTTGGTCTTCATTAACACAATACTATAGCGACAGTTTAGGAATTAACAGTGATAATTGTTTAAAAAGAAGCGCCTATCACGAAATAATTATTTAAGAGTTTTATGAGTAAAAATAAATTGCTGCAAACCTAAAGATAGCGGTTTTTTATCAAATTGAGAATGTTCAGATATTTTCTTGTTATAGTGATATGCCAGCGCGTTCCTCAGCTTATTCAGGTAAACTGCAAAAAAGTTAAATAACAAGGGAAAACTATGCACACTGATTTTCAAAATCCACGTTGGTTAAGGGACTTATTGCGATTTATTCCGCTGAAAAGTCAGTTTGTATTGTTCGGCAATGTACGTGATTTACAAGCCAGTGAAATTGCGCCTTCCATTGTGACACCTTTGCCATTTAACCAATCGTTATTTAATAGTTTATTTAAAGCAGGGTATGCATATGTGCTGACTTATACACCCTTGGTCGGTTTTCAATGTTTAGCAAACCCTGCACATAACACCCAAGAAACGGATGCTGTTATGCAACGACTAGGGTTAAATGTTGCTGAGGGTAAAGCGGCGGGTGGTATCGATATGTTAAATCACCTGCTTGAGCGGTTGATTAATGATAAACAACAGCCTACTGCCTTATGTATCGACTTTGCCTCTTGTTTAATTTCTCATCGCGATAACCTTACGTCCGCAGAACACAGTTTATTTACCCGCGCACTTGTTGCATCACACCAAGGAAAGGCAAGGCCTGCAGGGGATCAAAATCAACCATTTTTTAATACCGTTTTTTGGATAGTGGAAAAAGAAACGGATTTACCTGATTGGTTTGTGGTGAATAACCCACGTATTCGAGCCATTCCCGTTGCTAAACCCGATGGCCAAGTACGCCGTTTGTTAGCACCTAGTCTATTGGCTTCGTTGGCGGATTTTAATGGCTTAGCAGAAGCTGATAAATCCTCATTAATTAATGATTTTATAGATGAAACAGAAGGGCTGTTGCTGCTGGATTTAACTGCCATTGTGCAGTTGGCGCGTATCGAACAGGTGCCAGCAACCAGTATTAGCGATGCGGTTCGTCGATACAAAGTCGGGATCACGGAAGACCCGTGGAAAAAGATTGATAAGCAAAAAATTCATCATGCCCCAGCAGTGATTTCCCGCAGAGTAAAAGGGCAACAGCATGCTGTCACACATTTATTGGATATCATCAAACGGGCAATGACGGGTGTCGGTAGCAATAAAGGTGGGCGCCCTCGTGGCGTATTATTTCTTGCGGGGCCAACGGGTGTTGGGAAAACAGAATTGGCTAAAACGGTGACTCAATTACTGTTTGGTGACGAAAGTGCGTATATCCGCTTTGATATGTCAGAATTTAGTGCTGAACATGCAGGCCAACGACTGATTGGTGCCCCTCCTGGCTACGTTGGGTATGATTCAGGGGGTGAATTAACTAACGCAATCCGCGAAAAGCCATTCAGTGTGGTTTTGTTTGATGAAATCGAAAAAGCCCATCCCCATTTAATGGATAAGTTTTTACAGATTATCGATGATGGTGTATTAACGTCAGGGCGCGGCGATCGCGTTTATTTTTCTGAAGCATTAATTATTTTCACGTCTAACCTCGGTATTTATCGCTTAGACGCTAGTGGCGAGCGAGTGGCAAATGTCCAACCTCATGAGCCATTTGAAACCGTGACGCGCAATGTGAAAAATGAAATAGAGCGCCATTTTAAACTGGTACTTAACCGCCCAGAATTGCTCAATCGCATAGGGGAAAATATCATTGTTTTTGACTTTATCCGCCCTGATGTTGCTGAGCAAATTTTTGAGCAAATGGTGGATAACATATTGTCAGGCTTAGAAAAACAGTCTTTGACTATTTCAATATCTGTGGAAGCTAAAGACGCGTTAAAAATTAACTGTTTGGCAGATTTGTCCAATGGTGGGCGTGGAATACGTAATCAATTAGAAATGTATTTGATTAACCCATTATCGAGAGCAATTTTCGACCAAGACATACAAGCCAATAGTGCTTATCAAATTACGTCGATTCAGATGGGTGAAAATGCACAAGTTACGTTAACCGCAGTAGGCAATTAACCTAATGAATATTAGTGTTTCACGTATTCATTTTCCTGTCACAACTTTAGGGCCGGGAAAACGGATTGGTATTTGGTTTCAAGGATGTTCTCTGCGTTGCAAGGGGTGTTTATCCCCTGATACGTGGCAAGTTAAAGACAGCCATTTCACAGTGACACAATTAATTGACCAAGTCCAAGAATGGTTACCATACGCAGATGGCATTACCATTTCAGGGGGAGAGCCGTTTGAGCAACCAGACGCCTTGCTCACATTATTACGTGAAATAAAACAGCGATTTAAAGGAAATATTCTAGTATATAGCGGCTATGAATGGGGAGTGATTGAAGATAGCGTTGCTCAAATGTCCCCCTACATAGATGCATTGATCAGTGAGCCATTTAACGTCGAAATGCCGCAAACTTTAATGTTAAGGGGCAGTGATAATCAACAGCTTCATCTTCTAACACCGCTTGGGAAGTCATTATTTAAACAATATCAACGTGTTGCAATGCCAGAAGATAAGAAACTGGATTTAGCCTTTGATGAGCAAGGGCGGCTATTTCTGGCGGGGATCCCTGAACGAGGCGATATGCAACGGTTAAGTCACCTCCTTGCCCTACAAGATAACACCTTAAAACAACTCAAAAAATAGTAACGAGAGAGAAGGATGACGATGATACGCTTTTGCCCGCATTGTTTAACAGAACGGCCGTTAACTGAAATATTTTGTGCAGGGCAAACTCAAACACAACAAGGAAGTTTACAACTTTGCGGTTGGGATTTAACGCTTGAGCCTATTCATCCTGAAGGGTGGCGCCCTGAAGTACAACAAACTAGCCCCGTTGAAGCCCCTTTTGGCAATAATGGTGAAACCCAAAATCACCAACAGCGTCATTGTGAAAATGGTCACCTTATGGCTGAAGATGATTTTATTTGTCTTGAGTGTGGGGCGGATGTTGCAGCAGAGCCAGTCATTGAGATTTTGTCGTCACCCCATCAGCAGATAGGCGCTTGGCGCTTAGAAAGACGAATTAATGGCAGTGATAGCCCCCGTGAACGCTACTTCGTTACGCATTGTACTGAAGAAAAAAACGGCGTACTGACGCTCTACCAAAAGGGAGAGGAGCCTGATCCCGCGGTTTACCAAGTCCTTAAACGCATTCCAACAGACCATGTTCCTGAGTTTTATGAGTATGGCCGCTTTGAAAACCGCGCATGGCATGTCACTGAAATGCTTGAGGGCGGGTCACTAAGTCAGTTTATCCAGCAAGGTGAATTTTGGCAGGCAGATGAAATTCCTAAACTTGTAGATGAAATGGGGCAGGCAATCGCGGCATTTGCGGAGCATGGGTTACGACACCGTAATTTGAGCCCCGCTAATTTGCTTATTCGCAAGCGCCATCCTCTTGATATTGTAGTGATTGAATATGGTTCTGCCTGTTTATCTGAGTTTGACCTTGATATTGTTACGCCACTGGATATTTCCCGTTATTCAGCGCCTGAAACTCTTGCTGGTGGTGTCAGTGCAGCGTCCGATTGGTGGAGTCTCGGGATTATCCTCTTAGAACAACTGACCCAAGGGCGGTGTTTCGACCATATTCAAGATAATGCTTTTCTTATCCAAGTAATGACTAATGGCGTTGATTTACCAGAAGATTTACCTGCTAATATCCAACTATTATTGCGCGGGTTATTGTGCAGAGACCGTTTCTTACGTTGGCAGTGGCCAGAGGTTTTAGCGTGGCTACAAGGAAAACCCCAGCAAGCTCCACAAAGTCAAAAAAACGATAGACAAAGCCATCTCCACACGCTGACGTTTGCGGGACAGCAATTCCAACAACCAGACGTATTTGCATTGGTGGCAGCACAAGCGAACCATTGGGATGATGCGTTACTACTTTTATTGCGGGGTGAAGTTAGTTCGTGGCTAGTGCAGTTTGAAAACAGCCACGAACAACTAACGAAACTACAAACATTGCTAGATAGCGACTTCCAGCAAGAAAATCTCAATGAAATTAAGCTGACTTTTGCTTTAAAAATTATCAATGAAAACATCCCATTAATTTACCGTGGTGAGATCATCACGCCTGCATGGCTGCTAGAAAATCCCCGTTTAGCTTTTACACTGATTAGCGAGCCGCTTAATCGATACATTCAAGATATCGACCCCCAGCATTGGCTAGTGCAGCTTTATCATCGCCAATGTTTGGTGCGAGAGCGAGCCCACCAACTCAATATTCTATTAAATGAAGAAAGCTTGCGTTTGTATTTATTGATTACTTCAATCAATCAATTATCTGCAAGGTGGGAGCTCTTACATGCGCAATTTCCTGATTCCCATAATGAAAGTTTACAAGGGTTATTTGATAAGCAAAATCCGCAAGAGATTGATTACATTCTGCTATTGAGTGCGGATATTGGCCAGTTTATTTCATTAGACACATTGATTGAGCAGGCGTTTGAGCTCGCTAAACAAAATGATATTGATAATTTTGATCATGAAATGGCCAAAATGCAGCTTTCATTAACACGTAAGGCATTGTATTTACAACTTAGCGAGCGAGTGAGTGATTTCAAACGTGTCGGGTTGGCTGTTTTAGACAATTGGGTTGACCAGTTTTTATTGATGCGCAGGCTTTCGCTAGAGAAAACACTCGTGCTACTGGCGATACCAATAGAGCACTGGCAAGTCCCTGAATCACAAAAGTATGTGCTTGAAGTCTTACGCTTTTTTAACCAAAAACTAACCGCGGTGACGCAGCGAGGCAATTTAGTTCGCATGCGTTTAACGCCAAATACAGGACGCATTGATTTAACGGAGTGTGATAGTACGCTTCGCAGTGCAAGTGCGTTATTGGAGCACTTACTTAACCGCAAAAAAGGGTTGATGACCATTGATAGCGATATGCTGCTACAGCGTAAAGGCGTGAATACCCGCTTAAGAATGCTACAAGCAGATACGCAATTGTATCAACGGGATACGGGTATTAATGGCATGTATTTGGGCTTTCCTTTTTTAGTGTTGAATACTCAGCCTAATCAAATTAAACCCCGTATTGCGCCGTTATTTTTATGGCCAATTTCAATGCAATCGGCGATTGCTCAGCAAAGCCCTATTCAATTAAATTTTGACCACGAGCGAGGTGCCGTCCGCCTTAACCCTGCGTTAGCGAGCTTTGTGGGGATCCCCGAAATAAGTAAGTGGCAGGGTGCTTTAGACGCTTTGTTATCAAAAGCTGGGGTGACCATTGATGAAATGATGGAAAGCCTGTCTGCACTGTTGCCAATACAAGGTACGCAGTTACTTCCATTGCCTTCGTTAACTGATCCTGTAGAAGAAAACTATGCACAGGTTGCCTGCTCGGCAGTGCTATTCCACACGTCATTTATTGGTCAGGCAATGAGTGGTGACTTACAGCAAATAGCCAATATGTCCATTGCGCAAACAGCATTGTCTACCTTACTTAAAGTCAGCTCAGCAAGTTTACCGGAACGTGTTGTTAATCCCGAAAATATCCTGAGCCCATTTGCGTTATCCCTTGCCGATCCGTCTCAAGAGCGTGTTGTTCAAGCCGCGCAACAACAAACAGGGCTATTGATTGAAGGGCCACCGGGAACAGGGAAAAGCCAAACGATTGTTAGTCTTATTGCCGATGCATTAGGCCATCAACAGACCGTGTTAGTGGTATGCCAAAAGCCTGCGGCACTTGAGGTGGTATACAAGCGATTGGTGGCTAATGGTTTAGGTGATAGGGCGCAGCTTATTCGTCAGAACCAAAAAAACCGTGAGGTTATTTTGGCGGTGCGTGAACAAATTGAGCAACTGTGGAATAAAGAAAGTAGCACGTTATTTGAACAAGATTGGCAAGCAGAACGCACCCGTTTATTTAGCCGAGTACAGCTTTTTGAGCAAAAATTGGATGCTTATTACCATGCCCTCAATGATGTCGATACCCATTGGCAGTTATCTTATAAACAGATTTTAAGCAGTTTAATTCAGGTGGACGTTTTAGAGCGTTTGAATATCAATGATGATGCGTTAGTTCAAGTATTTACAGAGTTTAATCAACCTAAATTAGCCCAACTTCTCGATGACATTAAACAGCATGCCCAAATATGGTGGCAATTAGATTATGAAAATAGCCCATTAAAAGCATTAGCGCAGTTTTCTGTGAACGAGCATCAATATCTGTTATTTAATCAACAGATTACATTATTTATTGATGTGGAAAAGCAACGTGATCAGGCTTACCAATCCGATTATCACGGTATTACACTCACTGAACTGACAAACCATGAACGTATTCTTGCGCAGTTAACGTCACATTTTGGCCAACAAACGCCAGCACAATGGCAAAGTTTATCCCAGTGGTTAGCGTTGTTTATCGATTTGCACGGTTCAGTCACGACGGGCAAAACCGTCATTGAACAATTAGAACAGCGTTATCAACGCTTATTAATGATTGATGAGGCAAATACAGATTCACTACTTTTCCCGTTATTTAAGGGAATAGAATCGAAAAAATTAGCGGAATTATCCCGTGCAACAACGGAGTCAATACAGGGGTCTTGGTTACGATTTTTCAACCCGTTTTATTATGGTCGCCATAATCAGCTACAGCAATTTATGGCTGAAAGTGGGTTAAATCAGGATAGCTTGGCTGTATTGCATAAAACGATAGGTGTAGAGCAACAATGGCGCTTACTTGAAAAAGAAATTATACCTATTTATCAATTGATTGGTATGGAACTTCAGCCAGGTTGGCGAACTGGATTACCTCAGTTAATTGAACAATTAAAATGGGTGGAGAGTTCGAGCCAGTTATTGGCTCAATACCCTGAAATTTCCCATTTTTTACCTGCTATTATCGAGAAACAGCAGTTTGGATTTGAACGCCAGTGCCATGAAATTCAATCTGCAATGACAAAGTTTAAAGCAAGAGTAGAAAGTGAGAGCCAATTAGAGCGAATTGCACCTGTTTTTTCATCACAAACGATTGAACGGTTCCAACAGGCAATTGATGAAGGAAAATCATTTACGAATGAACTAGTCCAAATTGCTGAGAAAAGAAATTCGTTGATTCAGTATCAATTATTTAGAGAGGAAACTGCCAATTTTACGCCACAACATTGGCAAACCTTAGCGGTATTACACCCTGTCATCACACAATATATTCATGAAAACAATCACCAAAAAGATTGGGTTGCAGCACTAATACAGACCGTTAGCTACGGTTTCTATCATTTTGTGAAAAGTCAATTTGAGGCTAAATTACCGGCACTTTCAGCCAATAGTCGGCAATTTATGGCGGATTTAGCCGAACTTGAGCAGGCACAAAAAGAACTGCAACTCTTTAACCGTGTGGCACTAACACGCAATTATGATTTGTCTCAAATGGGAAGCCGCCGTGAATGGGAAGAAATTACGCGCCTTGCAGGGCCAAGGGCGCGCCGTTTACGGGAATTTATTAACGAAGGGCGTGAAATTGGTTTGATGCAATTACGCCCGATTTGGCTGATGACACCAGATGTAGCAAGCCAAGTCCTACCATTGCAAGCGGCAATGTTTGATAGTGTGATTTACGATGAAGCGTCGCAAATGCCCATTGAATTTGCATTGTCTACCTTGTTTAGGGGGAAACAAGCGATTGTTAGTGGTGATGAAAAGCAAATGCCGCCTTCTAAATTCTTCACAGGAAAACTGGTCGAAGAGGACACTGAGGACACTGAGGATGAGGTGGATGAACAGCAAATCGATGCGAATGAAGAATGGGATTATCGGCAAATTAGTGATTGCCCTGATTTGCTACATTTGGCGCGTACCGTATTGCCAGTTCACACCTTAGATATTCATTATCGTTCGGCATATCGGGAACTGATCAATTTTTCAAATTTTGCTTTTTATGAAAATCGGTTGAATATTCCAGCACAATTTTCAGCCAAATTAGTGAGTAAAATTAAGCCATTACAGCTGGTGGCGGTTAATGGTATGTATGTTAATCAAAGTAATGAGGCGGAAGCGGCGGCAGTTGTTGAGCATCTTGCAACGGTGTGGCAACTTCCTTTCGAGCAGCGTCCGTCAGTGGGAGTGGTCACCTTCAACCAAAAGCAGACCTCGTTGATTAACCAACAAATTCGACTGAGGGCTGAGCAGGACGAGCAATTTTTGGCCGCCTACACACAAGAAAACCAACGCTTTCGTGATGAAGAAGATATGTCCTTCTTTGTCAAAAATGTGGAAAACGTGCAAGGAGACGAGCGCGATGTCATTTTATTCTCCACCACATTTGGCCGTAATGCGCAGGGGACATTTAGGCGTAACTTCGGTGTATTGGGGCAAGCTGGGGGCGAACGACGTTTAAATGTTGCGATTACACGTGCAAGACAGCAAGTGGTTATTATGTCATCGATGCCTATCGAGGAAATATCCGATTTACTGACAACCTACCGTAAGCCGGAGATCCCGCGGGATTACTTACAAGGCTATTTAGCGTATGCGAAAGATGCTTGCAACCCATTGAGACAAAACGAAAATCAAAAATTGCTTAACCGCATGTGCCAGACACAGCTGGCCGTGCAAGATACCTATGTAGAACAAAGTGCCTTTGTCACTTCAGTGGTTGAATTTATTCAGCAAAATGGTTGGCAGGTGACAGTATCAACGCAAAAAGAAGTGTTTCATTTTGATTGTATTATTGAAGATGAGATAACAGGGCAATTATTAATTGGTATTGAGTGTGATATGCCATCTCATCCACTGTTGCAAACGGCTAGGTCAAGGGAACTATGGCGAAGCAATATTTTAAGCCGTGTCATACCGCAGCGTTATCGAGTTTCTATTATTGAATGGTATAACGATAGAGTGACAGCGCAACAGCAACTACAAGATGCGATTGTTAATGCATCAATCAGTTTAACTGGCTCAACGAATAGGGCGATACATCAGGAAAGTGAATTATGAGCTCATCAGTTCATCGTATCAGCGTTAGGGAAATGAATGAAATCCAGTGCCGTCGGCAATTGGCAGTGACGCGTAAAATGTTCCAGCAATGGCAAAAAATGGCCAATACAACACAGTATCACCAGCCACGTATTGAACAAATAGTCACATTATTTCAGCAACTATCAGCGAATGATATCAGCACAATATCTGCGCGTCAGCTCACTACGCTGAAGAATGAATTGGCACAATTTAATGGCACGCTGAAACAAGAGATACAAACTGTTCGTGAACAGCAACTTGAGCAGCAAGCACTAGTGGCTCGAGCCAATACGCACCGCCAACATAATTTTGAAGCATTAGCAGCGTTAGTTCGAGAAAAGCTACCTGCCGAAAAACAGTTAATTGCAGAGCTGGAAAGTCGCGAAGTGATGAATGAAAAGGCATCGGGTTCATTAATTTTCCGCGCTCTCACTGCCCTAGATGACGTTCAAAGCCAACTTTCACCCTTTGCTAATCAATTACTTGAACAGTTAAAGGCACAATCTGAAGATGTGCCACAATTTTGGCAGCACGGTGCGCCATTATCGCCGTTTGCCAAGCAATGTGAGCAAATTTTATTGATGATTGAAAAGCTTAAACTGGTGGGAAGTTTGACTGAAGCACTAAGCGCACAGCAACAGCTTACTGAAATTCAAGCAATGAATGAAAGTTCACCGCGCCATTTACGAGCTGATTCACTCATCTTGATCTTGGCTAAACAGTTGAAAGAAAGCCAGCAACACACTGAGTTAGTTGAAAAAATCGAACAGCTTTGTGCAGAGCTCGCTATTTTTTCTGATGATGAGAATGCAAAAATTATTGATGAAGCATTAGCTTCAATACATTCAAGTTCAGTTACTGTGTTGATGTCACTGGCTGAACAATTAGAAGCAAAAATTAATTTGGCAGAACAGGCGTTTGTCGCAGAGGCGCAAAGAAGAGTGGTGCTAGATGGTTTAGGTAAGCTGGGCTATCAAGTTCAAGAGACGGATATTAAAGCGTGGATGGATGATGGCAAAGTCGTAGTCAGGCACCCTGCAACGCCGGGGTATGGTTTAGAGTTGGGCGGAAAACAAGCCCGCTTTCAAACACGTACGGTGGCGTTATCCTCACAAAGAGACACCCAACGAGATAAAGATGTTGATGCCATTTGGTGTAGTCAGCATCAGCAATTGCAAGAGTTCGTGGCACAATCAGACGCGGAGTTGGTGGTTGAACGTGCATTGCCCGCAGGAAGCGGTGAAATGAAAGTTTATGATTTGGAAGACGCAGAGCAGCAGAGAAATACCGTTATAAATCAACAACCTCGCACATTGCGTAAATAACAGTGACGCATAATTTGTGAATATTAAAAAAGGCTGTTCTAACAATTAGTTAGTTCAGCCTTTTTAGATAAGAGTATGATTTCAGTTTAAGCCGTATGCATACTTTGGGGATTTGTTTGGCTCCGTTTACGCGCTAATACCAACTTGCTATAGATTAAGGCAATAACAAAATAAACGGCTTGAGTAACAACAATGGTTGGCCCTGTCGTTGCATTAATATGGAAGCTAAGAATAGTGCCAATCACGCTAGATGTGACGGAGGCGATAATGGCGACGATCAGCATTTTGCCAAAACTACGACAGAGAACAAACGCAATAATCCCTGGCGAGATCAACATGGCAATGACAAGAATGATCCCAACAGCTTGTAGAGATGCCACAATGGTCAAGGCCAACAACGACAACAGCCCATAATGAATCAACTTAACGGGCAAGCCAATCACACGTGCTTGGTTCGGGTCGAAGCAATACAGCATAAAGTCTTTACGTTTTAGCAAGATAATCGCAATGGTAATCCCTGCAAACAGTAAAATTTGCTTAAATTCACTGTCGGTTATCCCTAAAATATCACCAAATAGGATATGCGTTAGGTGCTGCTCGGTATCGATTTTGGCAAACATCACTAAACCGATGGCAAACATCCCTGAAAACACAATCCCCATGACGGTATCTTCTTTTATTCGGCTATTTTCTTTGAGGTAACCCGTCGCGACAGCGCAGAATAACCCTGAAGCGAATGCCCCAATAGCCAAAGGAATACCGAGCAGAGAAGCAATAATGATCCCCGGTAAAACGGCATGGGAAATGGCATCCCCCATGAGTGACCAGCCTTTTAACACTAAAAAGCAAGATAAAATAGCGCACACAGTGCCTGTTACGATGGCAGTGATTAACGCTTTTTGCATAAATGGAAAGGCGAAGGGGGCCATCAATAAGTCAATAAAATCACTCATGAGAGGCTCCTTGCTGGTGTAACCGAGCCACTTCTTTTTTCGCCTTGCGACGAGAGGCAAAAATACCGTGCTTTGGTGCAAAGAAGAAAGCCAATAAGAAAATAATGGTCTGCAATGTAACGATCAGTCCGCCCGTAGCGCCATTGAGGTAGTAGCTGATATACGCGCCAACTGCGCTGGTTACCGTACCGATGGTTACAGAGATGATTAATAAGCGTTTAAACTGGTCTGTCAATAAGTAGGCTGTAGCGCCCGGGGTGACGACCATAGCTATAACTAAAATTGCGCCAACGGTTTGCAGTGCAGCAACGGTACAAGCGCTTAATAACGTAAAGAAAATGATTTTTAAGCGTAATGGGTTTAAACCAATGGAGCGCGCGTGGCTCTCATCAAAAAAGACGGCCAAAAGGTCTTTCCATAAGCACAATAAAACGATGAATGACACACCGATAATAATTTCAACTTGAAGCACATCTGCGTCTGCAATACCTAAAATATTACCGAAGATAATACTTTGTACGTTTACCGAGGTTGGGTTCAATGAAACTATTAATAAGCCCGCAGCGAAGAACGTGGAAAAGATAAAGCCAATAACGGCATCTTCTCGCAGACGAGTTAAATGTTTTATTAATGTCATCGCAAGTGCGGCAAGGATCCCTGTAAAAAAAGCCCCCGCAGCGTAAGGTAGGCCTAATGCATAGGCTCCAGCTACCCCCGGAACGACAGAGTGGGAAAGGGCATCTCCCATCAATGACCAGCCTTTTAACATCAAATACGCGGATAAAAACGCACAGACGGCACCGACAATGGCACTCACCCAAATGGCTTTTATCATAAAATCGTATTTAAAAGGCTCTAATAACAGATCAATCATTCTTCACCCTTAGGTGGGTTTTTTCTCACCGGAGCATCGTGATCATGTCCATAGAAAACCGCAGCTCGTTCATCATCGGTAATAACAGTAATTGACCGTGGGTCATCGTCATCATGCAGCTCTTGTCCTGATAGGTTGATGTGACGCAGCACACCACCAAAGGCTTGCTGGAGGTTTCTTTGGGTGAACGTGGTTTCCGTTGGTCCACTGGCTAATACAGTACGATTAATCAAAATGACTTGGTCACAAAACTCGGGAACGCTCCCTAAGTTATGTGTTGAAACCAAAATGAGATGGCCTTCATCACGCAAACTGCGAAGCAAGTCGATGATGGCATTTTCCGTTTTTACGTCAACACCCGTAAAAGGTTCATCCAACAGCAATACTTTACCTTGTTGGGCAAGGGCACGAGCCAAAAATACCCGCTTTTTTTGTCCCCCTGAAAGTTCACCAATTTGCCGATGTTCAAGGCCAGCAAGGTCAACACGCTCAAGCGCCATCTTCACAGCATCTTTGTCTTCTTTTTTAGGGATACGGAAAAAACCCATTTTACCGTAGCGCCCCATCATGACGACATCGGATACTAGAACGGGGAAGTTCCAGTCCACTTCCTCGGTTTGCGGAACATAAGCAATGACGTTCTCTTTTAGTGCCGCTTTAATAGGTTGAGCATTTAATGTGACACTACCCGATGATGGGGTGACGAGCCCCATAATGGTTTTAAATAGCGTCGATTTACCACTACCGTTCACTCCAACGAGTGCACAAATGGAGCCACCCGTAATATTAAAACTCGCATCATAAATTGCGGTGTGGCCGTTGTTGTAAGTCACGGTTGCATCATCAACGACCAAATTTGGGTGCTCAAACTGATTAGAGTGATTCATATTACTGTGAAAATCCTTTGGCTATCGTGTCTACAGTGGTTTTTAACAGGTCGATATAAGTTGGCACAGGGCCGTCTGCGGTAGAAAGTGAATCTACATATAGAATGCCACCGTATTTAGCTCCTGTTTCTTTGCTGACTTGGCGAGCGGGTTTGTCTGAAATAGTGCTCTCGCTAAATACAACAGGAATATTATATTGGCGTACGGTATCAATCACTTTTTTAACTTGTTGTGGTGAACCTTGCTCTTCCGCATTGATTGGCCATAAGTAAACCTCTTTAAAGCCATAATCTTTTGTTAGATAGCTAAACGCGCCTTCACTGGACACTAACCAGCGCTCATTTTCTGGAATGCGATTTAAACGTTCACGCAGTGGTGCATCAAGGGCTTCAATCTGTTGCGTGTAATTTTTGGCATTGGTATTGTAGGTTTCAGCATTTTCAGGGTCATATTTAACCAATGCTTGACGAATGTTTTCGATATAAATTTTTGCATTCGCAGGGGACATCCAAGCGTGTGGGTTTGGATTGTCTTTATATTCACCTTCACGAATTGGCATTGGCTCAATGCCCTCAGTAACAATGACCGCAGGGACATTTTTAAAGTTTTCAAAGAAACGTTGGAACCAAACCTCTAAATTCATACCATTCCATAGAATTAAATCGGCATCATAAGCCTTCATAATATCTTTGGGGGTGGGTTGGTACCCATGAATTTCAGCACCGGGTTTTGTAATTGACTCGACAATTGCCGCGTCTCCGGCTACATTTTGAGCAATATCTTGAATGATGGTAAACGTAGTGACCACTTTAAACTTTTTAGCAAACGCCGGTTGGCTAATAAAGAGCATTGCAGCTAATGCAAATACAGTGGTGAGTAAAGGTGCAGATAATCGAGATAAATTCTTCTTCATAAAAGTTGACCCTGACATTTTAGGCTTAACATTTTTTAACAGTATGGTTGTTATGGTTTATAACAATTCCATTTTATAACTCAACTGATAATGATTATCAATATCATTTATAAAAATAAACATAAAAAATGAGGAATTGCATCTATAGTTATTATTGGTTTTTATCACTCATTATTAATTTGTATGACTAAAACACGTCCTGAAGTAAAAGTTAAGTAAAAATTATTTTATTTTTCTTGGGATTAGTTATTCTCCCGTTGGCTTTGATAGCAGAGGATACAACAGTGAAAAAAATAATCAGCGGTACTTTTGTGCTACTGCTACTTGCCGGTTGCTCTAGTGAGCCAGATAGGCAAACAACAAAAACGCGTATGTTGGATAACCAAAATACGTTACCAACAACAGCACAAAATACCTCATTCCCTCGAACGCCGTTTGATGAATTCATTCGTGACTCTGCTTCGCGCTATAGCGTTGATGAAACACTTATTCGGGCAATTATTGAGGTTGAATCTAATTTTAGACCAGAAGTGGTGAGCAAATCGAATGCGATTGGCTTGATGCAAATTAAAGCCTCAACCGCAGGGCGTGATGCTTATCGTTTCCAAGGTAAATCTGGCGAGCCCAGCTCAAGTGATTTAAAAGATCCTCGGAAAAATATCGATATTGGCACGGCCTATATTCGGATATTAAGGGACCAGCATCTTGCGGGAATAAACCACCCACAAACACTGTATTACGCAACTGTCGTTGCATATGTGAATGGGGCGGGAGCACTGCTTAGAACCTTTGATAACGATAAAGGCAGGGCGATAGCGATGATTAACAACTTGTCGCCTGAGGAATTTTATCAGCATGTACAAACTAAGCATCCAGCACCGCAGGCCCCACGTTATTTATGGAAAGTTAAAAATGCCTACAATGCCTTAGCGATGTCTTATTGATACTCCGTTAATAAGTGTGGGAGTTGCGCGATAATTTCAACGATACCGTTGATAACAAATTGCACTCCCATACAAATTAACAAAAAGCCCATTACGCGAGCGATCGCATCAATCCCACTATTTCCTAACCATCTCATAATTGACGTTGCCCCTCGTAAACCAATCCACACAATCAAACTGGCTAAAAGAAACGTGATGACTGGTGCCACTTTAAGCACCCAAGGCGCAAAGGTCACATTTCCTTGCAGCGATGCAGTTGAGCTGATGATCATCGCAATTGTACCGGGCCCCGCAGTGCTTGGCATGGCTAAAGGAACGAAGGCAATATTTGGCGATTCTTGGCGTTTTTTGGACACGCTAGGGTCATCTAATGGTGTTGTTGATGAATCATCGGATGAGTCATTATTTGGAAATAGCATTCCAAAACCAATAAAAGCAACAATTAACCCACCTGCAATGCGTAAACCTGGTATTGATATACCAAATGTATTCATCACAAGTTGCCCTGCATAAAAAGCAATGGTCATTATGGCAAAAACATAGATTGAAGCGAGAAAAGCTTGGTGATTGCGTTGCTCTTTGGTCATATTTGCTGAGATGCTCAGCATAACTGCAATTGCCGTTAAGGGGTTAGCTAGCGGAAGGAGCAAAACGAGGCCAATGCCAACGGCTTGAAAGAGTTCGAGGAAATTTGTCATAGGGGGATATCAAGCTCCTAATTATAAAAGTAAGTGAATTTCCTTAACCTAAATAATAACGAAATTTGTTATAGATCTGTATCTTAGCATTTTTAAGTGCGTTAATGTTTTATTATTGAATTGGAATTAAAGCAATGAAGATTAGGAATAAGTGCGTACTATAATTCATCAGTGATGAGTGGAGTTGTTCACATTAACTGTGGATAACTGCCGCATTCGTTTGTGAGTAACTTGGGTAAATACTTATTTTACAAACAGATAGCTGTCTGCGCTAAAAGTATGCAATTTTGCTAGGCAAAAAAAAACCTTCTTATGGGGGCCATAAAAAGGTCAAGGGCATCTATTAACAGGTTGTCTAATGTCGATGTGTTAGTGATTATATCCTTTGCAATGTGTTTTACTGGTAATTTATGTAAATTCATTAAAAGATATTTTTTTAATATATAAAAAGAGATAAATAATATGTTGAATGGCATTAATCATTTAACTTTGGCTATAACACACTTAGAAAAAAGCATTTATTTTTATCAAACGCTATTAGGGATGAAATTACATGCTAAGTGGAACCATGGGGCGTATATTTCGTGTGGTGATTTATGGTTGTGTTTGTCCGTTGATACATCACGTCAACATTTGGCTTCGAGCGAAACAGATTATACTCACTATGCATTTTCCGTTTCAGAGAGTAATTTTCCTCTGCTAGTTAATACGCTAAAAGAAAACAAAATTGTGATGTGGAAAGAAAATAAGAGTGAAGGGGACTCTTTTTATTTTCTCGATCCTGATGGGCATAAGCTAGAGTTGCATGTTGGTGATTTAAGCCAACGTTTAAAAAGCTGCCAATTCGCACCTTATGACGGTATGGAGTTTTATTAATTGGTAAGAAGGAATATATGGAAATCTTAACACTTTCTACAATAGACAATTATGAGCAACAATTAGCCCAGTTATTAATTGATAGTGTCGAACAGGGTGCTTCTGTAGGGTTTCATGCCCCACTAGCGGTTGATGAAGCACTAGATTATTGGCAACAAATAAAGTCAGATTTAATGCAAAAAAAACGTTTTCTTATGGTGTGTATTGATGATGAGAAAATAGTAGGTGCTGTGCAAATTGCATTATGCTTAAAGGCTAATGGCTTGCATCGTGGGGATGTTGAAAAATTGATGGTTCATAGCCAGTTTCGACAACGCCGGATTGCAACGGAGTTGCTCAATTATGCCGAGAGAATAGCACTGGAAAATCATCGGACTTTATTAGTGCTCGATACCCGTAGTCAAGATGTTGCATCGGTATTATATCGAAAACAAGGATACATCGAGGTTGGTGAAATTCCGCGCTTTGTGGTTAATTCACAAGGTCAATTTGAAGGGACGACACTTTTTTATAAGCAATTAACTTAAAGCTGTCTCATTAAATAGGAAAGATAAGGTTTCTTTAAATAGCCGAAAGTCGCTAGAATTTTCTTTACAAAGTATTTTTAATTTTAAAAATTGCTTTACGCACAGTTGTATATCCTATGCTCAAGTTATTTTGAATTGTAGGATTGAGTATGAAAAAGCTGATAGCGACGTTTGCTGGGGCATCAATGTTATTTATTTTAGCTATCGCAATAATGCTCATTGTTTTTCCTCAGCAATGGAAACAAAATATTTACCCAAGTTTGTCACAAGTGATCCCTGCGTCATTAAGTTCTGTATTGCCGCAAGGCCTTGTCAGCAATAATGTTTGTGATAGTTTGGAAAACAACCTACAAAGTTTTGCTGATTACCTAAAGGTGAATCAAGACATTGTGGATATAAAAGGTATGAATAGTCTGGATGAACAACTAGCAAATATACAAGCTAGAGTAGACTCGATGCCTTCAGATGTTCGTAATTTAGTATGCCAACAGGAATACAGCAAATTAGAAGGTCTAAAAAGCGTGTTTTCATTAGGACGCAGTAATTAATTTTTTGCATTTGTTATTCACTCCACAAGAGACAACACAAAGTTCCCTCGTTGTTTTATGCTATGCTGATTAACCTCATTCAGAGTTAAAGGCAGCATAATGAGAATTTTAAAATATCCATTATTAAACTGGCTAGTCGCCAATGGTGTGGCAGTTTATTTTTTATTCAAACACGATGCTTTAGTTTGGCAGTTTTCAGGTTGGATGGGGATCCTCGGTATCTTAGTCGCTCTCGAAAGTGTCAGTTGGGTGGCTACGAGCTTATTTTATTTTTATAAACATAAAACATCACCAAATCCAAGTGTTCAAGCAACGCACCTTGTTACTAATGGTCCCTATCGACTATCCCGAAATCCGATGTATTTAGCTTTTACTTCCATGAGTTTAGCATTGGCTTTTTTTTCACATTCACCTTATTTTTTAGTCTCTGGCTTAGTTTTTTGGTTGATGACAGATTTGTATACCATCCCGCAAGAAGAACGCTTTTTATCAACTGCATTCAGTGAGGAATGGGAACGTTATCGCAAACAGACTCGACGTTGGTTATAAATTAATGTTAATGAGACGCTTTCTCAATTATAATAATCATTACTTTTTACTTTGATTATTAGGAATATCAATGAACTACCAAGTTGCACCATTTTGGATTAATTCAGGAAAGCTAGCATGCTTAATTGTAATAAGCCTGTTTTTAGGTTTTTTTTCGGTCAGCGGGTTTATTGCCTATTTGCTGGCAATCGGTGTGGCCTGGGCAGTCGTCGTTTCTTTTAAAATTCATGCAATGAAAGAAAAGGGACTTATTTTAAAAAACAGTGATGTTTCTGATTGGATGGTTTATATCCAAGGCATTCCTGTCGAAGAGAAAAGACAATCTTTAGCGAATCCTTGTTTTGCTATTTTACAGCAGGGTCAATCGTTCTTTGGTAAAGCGCTTATATTAAGGGCGCTTATTCAAGCTGTTTTTTGCGTGTATATCCTTCAGCAAATCTATTTTGTGAATAATATTTATGTGCAAATATTCTCATTGATGTTTGCGGCGTATATTTTGTATTCGCTATGGAACACCTTACAGAATTACATTGCGATTAAACAAAATAAGATAATTACTGAAGAGTTAGTTGCACCCAGTGGATCCCATTGGTATCGCCTTTCATTCATGAAAAAAGAAAAACGAATTCCTGCTTTGGAGAGCTTATTCGCCATTTAATCGGGAAGGTGTTGATTTTTCATATATTGAGGCACAATAAACGCCTTTGCGCTATCGCCATAAAATATGTCTGTGTTATCATTGATAGTTGAGTAACTAGCGATGTATCAATTTATGTTGACTTGAATTGCCTATAATTGTGTACATATCTCGCACAGTGAAGTGAGAAATCGTTAGTAACGTATTGATTTATAAACTTTGGAATAATCAAGCAAGTGATCTGGCGTGTGGGTCACCACTGCTGATAAGGATTTTTTAATGCCTGTTATTACTCTTCCTGATGGAAGTCAGCGTCAGTTTGACCATCCTGTTTCTGTGATGGACGTGGCTCGCGATATTGGTGCGGGTTTAGCAAAAGCATGTATCGCTGGTCGTATCAACGGTGAACGTGTTGATGCATGTGAAATGATTGAACATGATGCAAACGTGTCCATTATTACGAGTAAAGATGATGACGGACTCGAAATTATTCGTCACTCTTGTGCCCACTTATTGGGTCATGCAATCAAACAATTATGGCCAAACACCAAAATGGCTATCGGTCCAACTATCGATAATGGTTTTTACTATGATATCGATTTAGACCATATGCTGACGCAGGAAGATTTGGAAAAGCTTGAAAAGCGCATGCTTGAGCTTGCCAAAACAGATTATGACGTGGTGAAAAAACGTGTTTCTTGGGCGGAAGCTCGCGAGACATTTGTTGCCCGTGGCGAAGACTATAAAGTCGAAATCTTGGATCAAAATATTAGCCAAGACGACCGCCCTGGTTTATATCATCACGAAGAATATGTGGATATGTGTCGTGGCCCGCACGTACCGAATATGCGTTTTTGCCACCACTTTAAATTACAAAAAGTGGCAGGTGCCTACTGGCGCGGCAACAGCGATAACAAAATGCTGCAACGTATTTATGGCACAGCATGGGCTGATAAAAAACAATTAGCGGCTTATTTATTACGTTTAGAAGAAGCGGCTAAGCGTGACCACCGTAAAATTGGTAAACAGTTAGACTTATACCACATGCAAGAAGAAGCGCCGGGTATGGCATTCTGGCATAACGATGGTTGGACAATCTTCCGTGAACTGGAAACTTTTGTACGTACAAAACTGAAAGCATATAACTATCAGGAAGTTAAAGGCCCATTCATGATGGACCGCGTACTGTGGGAGAAAACAGGTCACTGGGAAAACTACAAAGATGCGATGTTCACTACATCTTCTGAAAACCGTGAATATTGTGTTAAGCCAATGAACTGCCCAGGTCACGTACAGATTTTCAACCAAGGTTTAAAATCTTACCGTGATTTACCATTGCGTATGGCAGAATTTGGTAGCTGTCATCGTAATGAGCCATCAGGTGCACTGCACGGTTTAATGCGTGTACGTGGCTTTACGCAAGATGATGCGCATATCTTCTGTACTGAAGAGCAAATCTTAAGTGAAGTGACTAGCTGTATTGAAATGATTTATGACGTTTATGCGACATTCGGTTTTGAGAAAATTGTCGTTAAACTGTCAACTCGTCCTGAAAAACGCATCGGTACTGATGAGATGTGGGATAAGGCTGAGGAAGATTTAGCGAATGCACTAAAATCAAAAGGCATTGAATTTGAATATCAGCCGGGTGAAGGTGCATTCTACGGTCCGAAAATTGAGTTTACACTGTACGACTGCCTTGACCGTGCATGGCAATGCGGTACTGTTCAGTTAGACTTCTTCTTACCGGGTCGTTTAACAGCTTCCTATGTGGGCGAAAACAATGAACGCATCGTTCCTGTTATGATCCACCGTGCGGTGTTAGGTTCATTAGAACGCTTCATCGGGATCTTAACTGAAGAGTATGCAGGTTTCTTCCCAACATGGTTAGCACCACAACAAGTGGTTGTTATGAACATTACAGACGGTCAAGCCGACTATGTTCAAGAATTAGTAAGCAAGCTGCAAAGTGTTGGCATTCGTGCGAAAGCGGACTTACGTAACGAGAAAATCGGCTTTAAGATCCGCGAACACACACTGCGTCGTGTCCCTTACATGTTAGTCTGTGGTGATAAAGAAGTTGAATCAGGTAAAGTTGCCGTACGTACCCGTCGTGGTAAAGATTTAGGCAGCGTTGATGTCAACGAATTCACAACAGAACTGCTAAAAGAGATCCGCAGTCGTCAACTCAATCAGATGGAGGAATAAGGTATTAAAGGCGGAAAAAAACTCCCAACAGCACGTCCAAATCGTATTAACGACGAGATCCGTGCGACTGAAATCCGTGTCACTGGTTTAGACGGTGAGCAACTAGGCGTCATGAGCGTGCGTGAAGCACTCTTTAAAGCAGAAGAAGCCGGTGTCGACTTAGTCGAAATCAGCCCAAATGCTGAGCCGCCAGTTTGCCGTATTATGGATTACGGTAAATATCTTTATGAGAAGAGTAAGTCTCAGAAAGAACAAAAGAAAAAACAAAAAGTTGTTCAAGTGAAGGAAATTAAATTCCGTCCAGGAACAGACGAAGGTGACTACCAAGTTAAACTGCGTAGTTTAATTCGCTTTTTGGAAGATGGTGACAAAGCTAAAGTTACGCTGCGTTTTCGTGGTCGTGAAATGGCACACCAACAGATTGGTCTGGAAGTGCTTAACCGCATCAAAACTGATCTGGATGAACTGGCGTCAGTGGAGTCATTCCCTTCAAGAATTGAAGGGCGCCAGATGATCATGGTATTGGCACCAAAGAAAAAATAATTAAGCCAGTATGGTAATAGTTAAACAGCGTTCATTTGGGCGCTGTTTAACGTATTTTTTCAATAAAATGAGATGGTTTTACGTATACTTATCGCGTTTTTTTGAGTGTAAAACCGAGTATGAAATTGACAGTTTCGACCCTCCTGAGATTAAAAATCTTACGCAAATGCTAAGTTTTCAAATACGTTAGCGCGATTTATTTCAATATTTACTTGAGTAATCGGGCAAGAAGCATTAAAATCCGCGGTCGAATCGCTTTGTCGGTTTTTATAAATGCTGACAAACAAAGAATATTGTACGCACGTTAATTTTTAATAAAATAACGGGTGTATATGCTTGAGAGAATATGCAAATCTCTTTATCCAGTTGGAGGAATGAAGTATTAAAGGCGGAAAAAGAATCCCAACAACACGTCCAAATCGTATCAACGATGAAATCCGTGTTCCTGAGGTCCGTTTAACAGGTTTAGACGGTGAACAGTTAGGCATTATGAGCGCGCGCGAAGCGCTTGAAAAAGCTGAAGAAGCAGGTGTAGACCTTGTTGAAATTAGCCCAAATGCTGAACCGCCAGTTTGTCGTATTATGGACTACGGCAAATTCCTTTATGAGAAGAGCAAGTCTCAAAAAGAGCAGAAAAAGAAACAAAAAGTTGTTCAGGTGAAGGAACTTAAATTCCGCCCTGGTACGGATGAAGGCGATTATCAGGTCAAACTACGCAACCTGATCCGCTTCATAGAAGATGGTGATAAAGTTAAAGTAACGCTGCGTTTTCGTGGTCGTGAAATGGCTCACCAACAGATCGGTATGGAGATGCTTAACCGCATCAAACAAGATCTGGAAGAGTTAGTTACTGTTGAATCATTTCCTTCAAGAATTGAAGGGCGTCAAATGATCATGGTGCTAGCACCGAAGAAGAAATAATTAGGCCTGCAAGTAATATTCATTCATAGCAATATGAACGTTATTCGCCTAGTTAATTCGTAGTTAATAACAATGCGAAGTTGGAAATTAAAGAAATGCCAAAGATTAAAACTGTACGTGGCGCAGCAAAGCGCTTTAAAAAAACTGCAGGCGGTGGCTTTAAGCGTAAGCATGCAAACCTTCGTCATATCCTGACTAAAAAGTCAACTAAGCGTAAACGCCATTTACGTCCGAAAGGAATGGTATCTAAAGGCGATCTGGGTCTGGTAGTTGCTTGCCTGCCTTACGCATAAGTAAACAATTTAGTTAATTAAGATAAAGACGATAGGAGATAGCTTATGGCTCGCGCAAAACGTGGTGTAATCGCACGTGCACGTCACAAAAAAATTCTGAAACAGGCGAAAGGTTACTATGGTGCACGTTCACGTGTTTACCGCGTAGCGTTTCAAGCGGTAATCAAAGCTGGTCAATACGCTTACCGTGACCGCCGTCAACGTAAACGTCAGTTCCGTCAACTGTGGATCGCGCGTATCAACGCTGCGGCTCGTCAGAACGGCCTGTCTTACAGCCGCTTCATCAATGGCTTGAAAAAAGCTTCAATTGAAATCGACCGTAAGATCTTAGCAGACATCGCAGTTTTCGATAAAGCAGCATTCACTGCTTTAGTTGAAAAAGCGAAAGGCGCTTTAGCTTAATTGTTTGCTTGAAAAGAGGAGGGTAACTTCCTCTTTTCATTTATAGTTATTTATGTTACTACTTTAGTAACGTATTTTATTGGAAAGTTATCAATGCACGCTGTTATTTTTCGTTTCTTTTTTTACTTTAGCACCTGAAGTTCGGGGGCTTTTTCGCGTAAAGAAAGAAGAAACGAAAAGTTACGCTAAAGCCTCCTTAGGGAGGCTTTTTTGTTTTTAGTTTTAGATTAAATACAGTAAAATCAGTTAGGTACTCATCCATTACTTAATGGAATGTGGAGCTTAATAAATTTAGTGAATAACTAGCAAAAAGACCAAGTGGTCATAAAGGGGAAACAATGCCACATCTCGCTGAGTTGGTTGCACAGGCAAAAGCAGCCATTGAACAGGCCCAAGATGTTGCTACGTTGGAGTCAGTGCGTGTTGAATTTTTAGGCAAAAGCGGCCATTTCACACTCCAGATGAAAACGTTGCGTGATCTGCCAGCTGACGAACGTCCAGCAGCAGGGGCTGTGATAAATGAAGCCAAAGTACAGGTTCAAGATGCGCTGAATGCCCGCAAGGATGCAATGCAAGCTGAGATCCTCAATGCACGTCTTGCTTCAGAGAAAGTCGACGTGTCATTACCTGGGCGTCGAATGGAAAATGGTGGGTTACACCCAGTGACCCGTACAATTCAGCGAATTGAAGAGTTTTTTGGCGAGTTAGGTTTCTCCGTAGAGACTGGCCCTGAAATCGAAGATGATTACCATAACTTTGATGCGCTGAATATTCCTGCTCATCATCCAGCACGTGCAGATCACGATACATTCTGGTTTGATGCAAAACGTTTGTTACGTACTCAGACCTCAGGTGTGCAAATTCGTACTATGAATGGGCAACAACCACCAATCCGCATTATTGCTCCGGGTCGCGTCTATCGTAATGATTACGACCAAACTCACACCCCAATGTTCCATCAAACAGAAGGTTTGATTGTTGATAAAGACATTAGCTTTACCAACTTAAAAGGCACATTGCATGATTTCCTGAATAATTTCTTTGAAGAAGAAGTTCAGGTACGTTTCCGCCCATCTTATTTCCCGTTTACTGAGCCTTCAGCCGAAGTTGATGTGATGGGTAAAAACGGAAAATGGTTGGAAGTATTAGGTTGCGGAATGGTACACCCAAATGTATTACGCAATGTAGGTATTGATCCAGAAGTTTACTCTGGATTTGCATTTGGTATGGGAATGGAACGTCTGACAATGTTACGTTACGGTGTTTCTGACCTACGTGCATTCTTCGAAAACGATCTTCGTTTCCTCAAACAGTTTAAATAAGGCGGGTTTATCTCATGAAATTCAGTGAACTCTGGTTACGCGAGTGGGTGAACCCGGCGATCAGTAGCGAAGCATTATCAGACCAAATCACTATGGCAGGCCTCGAGGTTGATGGCGTTGAAGGTGTTGCTGGTGAGTTTCACGGCGTTGTTGTCGGTGAAGTGGTTGAATGTGGTCAACACCCAAATGCAGACAAACTACGTGTGACAAAAGTCAACGTGGGTGGTGAGCGTTTATTAGATATTGTTTGTGGTGCACCAAATTGTCGCCAAGGCCTAAAAGTCGCAGTTGCAACAGTCGGCGCGGTATTACCGGGTGATTTTAAAATTAAAGCGGCGAAATTACGTGGTGAGCCGTCTGAAGGTATGCTGTGCTCATATTCAGAGCTGGGTATTTCTGATGACCACAGTGGCATTATTGAATTACCACTTGATGCAACTATTGGTACAGATATCCGTGAATATTTAAAATTGGATGATAATGCAATCGAAATTAGCATTACACCAAACCGTGCAGATTGCCTAAGCATTTTAGGGGTTGCGCGTGATGTAGCGGTTATCAATAAGTTAGAATTAACTGAACCTGCAATTAATACAGTTTCAGTCACCACGAAAGACACTTTCCCAATTCGTGTTGAAGCGCCAGAAGCCTGTCCACGTTTTGTGGGCCGTGTGATTAAAAATATCGATGTTTCTGCACCAACGCCATTATGGATGAAAGAAAAACTGCGCCGAGGCGGTGTTCGTTCTATTGATGCAGTTGTGGATATCACCAACTATGTCTTACTGGAAATGGGCCAACCGCAGCACGCTTATGATTTAGACCGTTTAGACGGTGCTATCGTTGCGCGTATGGCGAAAGACGGTGAAAAGCTGGTTCTGCTTGATGGCAGCGAAGCAACGCTAAAATCAGACACGTTAGTGATTGCCGATGAGTCTAAAGCATTGGGTATTGCGGGTATTTTTGGTGGTGAACACTCTGGTGTAAACACAGAAACAAAAAATGTTTTATTAGAATGTGCATTCTTTAATCCACTGTCGATTACTGGCCGTGCTCGTAACTATGGTTTGCATACTGATGCATCACACCGTTTTGAGCGTGGTGTGGACCCACAACTGCAATTCAAAGCGATTGAGCGCGCAACAGCGTTGATCGTGGAAATTTGCGGTGGTGAAGTCGGTGAAATTATTGATGTTACTAGCGAACAGCATTTACCAAAAGCGGCAAATATTAAACTGACTCGTCATAAATTAGACCGTTTAATTGGTCATTTTATTGAAGATAATTTAGTCACCGATATTCTAACTCGCTTAGGCTGCAAAGTGACTGTTTCAGAAAATACGTGGGATGTTGTTGCTCCGAGCTGGCGCTTCGATATGCAAATCGAAGAGGATTTAGTCGAAGAAGTTGCACGTGTTTATGGTTACAACAGCATTCCTGATGTGCCATTACGCGCTGACCTCATTATGACGGATCATAAAGAAGCGAACCTGCCGTTAAAACGCATTAAAACGGTATTAGTTGACCGTGGTTATCAAGAAGCGATTACTTATAGCTTTGTAGACCCGAAAATTCAGTCTTTATTGCATCCTGCACAAGACGCGCTTCTATTACCAAACCCAATCTCTGCTGATATGTCAGCAATGCGTTTATCGCTGTGGACTGGTTTATTGAGCACGGTTGTCTATAATCAAAATCGTCAGCAGAACCGAATTCGTTTATTTGAAACGGGGCTGCGCTTTATTCCTGATAATCAAGCAGAATATGGAATTCGCCAGGAACCTATGCTTGCAGGTGTGATCACGGGCAATAGATTTGAAGAACATTGGTCATTAGATAAACAAGTTGTTGACTTCTTTGATTTAAAAGGTGATCTTGAAGCTGTTTTTGAATTGACTGGGAAACTAAATCAAATTACATTTAAATCTGAAGCACATCCTGCATTACATCCGGGGCAAAGTGCTGGGATTTATCTGGAAAATGAACATATTGGCTTTATTGGTGTTGTTCATCCAGAATTAGAACGTAAACTCGATTTAAATGGTCGTACGGTGGTGTTTGAGGTTCGTAGTGATGCGATAGCACAACGTGTCATCCCTGAAGCTAAGGCGATTTCACGCTATCCATCGAATCGCCGTGACATCGCTGTGGTCGTGCCAGAAAATGTAGCAGCTGCAGAAGTTTTGGCAGAGTGTAAAAAAGTTGGCATAAATCATATAGTTGGCATAAACTTGTTTGATGTGTATTGTGGTGAAGGGATAGCGGAGGGTTATAAGAGCCTTGCTATCAGTCTCGTCTTCCAAGATACCCAGCGTACGATGGAAGAAGAAGAGATTACCGCTACCGTTGATCTGTGTGTTGCTGCGTTAAAACAGCGATTCCAAGCCTCCTTGAGGGACTAAACCTATGGCGCTTACTAAAGCTGAAATGTCAGAAAATGTGTTTGAAAAATTGGGTGTTAGCAAACGTGATGCTAAAGAACTGGTCGAAACTTTCTTTGAAGAAGTTCGCCTTTCTTTGGAAAACGGTGAGCAAGTAAAATTATCTGGATTCGGTAACTTTGATTTACGTGATAAAAATCAACGTCCCGGACGTAACCCAAAAACTGGGGAAGATATTCCAATTACTGCACGACGTGTTGTTACTTTCCGCCCAGGCCAAAAATTAAAAAGCCGCGTGGAAAAAGCAACGCCAAAAGAGTAATCATATCAATTCAATTTGGTATAGAAAAAGACCGCCTAGGCGGTCTTTTGTTTTTGCAGTAACTTAAATTATTTAAGCTGTTTTTTAATTAACTTCATAAGAAGTTCATTCGAGAGATTCATATGATCAGTTTCTTGCTTAAGCAATTCTTTTTGTTGCTCTTTGTTTAATTTTTTAAACTCCATTTCTTCGACGGGTGTTCTTTTGGCTGAGCTCAATCCTCCACCAAAAGCAGTAGCAATTTGCATTGGTTCCATTCTGTTTTCTTTTGAATGTATAGCGGCTTCAACAAACAGTGGCATACAAATTTGCAAATGTAATGGTAGTTCTTGCAGACTAGGTAATCTTTTTTCCGCGTTGTTTGAGGCTATCCGTAAAATTTTATCTCGCTTGTTTAAATTCATATCTGCAACATATTTTTTTGTTGCATTTTCATGATCAATCGATTCTTTGTATGTATTTACTAGCTCATTATGTTTGTTTTTTTCTGTTGGATGCTCAGTCATTATGTCGTTTCGTAACACTTTAATCACACCAGTAAGTTCATTTTGCCTAAAACTATTATTGTTTATTAGCAGTTGATTAAAATCTGCATTGCTCGCGAGTTCGACTAAGAGATCAGGTATCTTAGATTGAACACCATTTATTCTAAAGAAACCTTCCTGTTTAATGTATTCTGGGTTACTCAGCAAAGCGAAAATAGCCTTATTCATGGTATTGAAATCTGTTTTTTTATCTTTAGGTATATCAGAGTACTGATTGATTAATTCAATATTTTTTAAGTAGATACTTTTGGCTTTATCAGCAATTATAGTCTTTTTTTGAATATCTAGGTTGACACCTTGAGTTTGGAGCAGAGGTGATAAGTCATCTTGAATTTTGTTTTTTTCCTGAGGCTGTGCAGTATCAAATTGTTTGGGGGGTGTATTCTCAAAGTAGTCAGGAAGTCGATTATTGATAGGTACTTGTGAGTTTGTTGCTGTATTTTTATGATATGCGGGGTTATCTACAGTCTCAATGTTTTCAAACTTCTGTTTTAGTATGAACCTGAGTTTATGATATATAGAAATAATGGATTGAATTACTGTGTTTTTGACAGTTTTTAGTGAATGAATAAAAGACCTATTTTTTATCCTTTCAGGCCATTGTTCTTTATTAGCGTGATTACTGTGTATCGGACTTGCACCAGTTTTTATTTCTAAAGAGCCCACATGTATTACTCCAAAGTTGAAAAAATGAGTGTAGATTCATTTATGTGCTATCTCTTGCATAAAAAGCTATAATCTTTTAACTCACTAATAAATAAGTTAATCTATCAATGAACCACTCTCTATTGCAGCTACAAGAACAACAAAATAAATCAGACATTCGTTTGATTGCATTCTTGCTGCTTACACTTTGCATCATTGCGATAGTGTCAATCAGTGCTGGAGAGACCTGGTATTGGCCAAATCAATGGATGAATGACTCAGCACAACTGTTTGTTTGGCAAATTCGATTGCCTAGAATGCTTGCCGTTATTGTCGTCGGGGCAGGGTTGGCGGTTACTGGGGCGGTTATGCAGGCTTTATTCGAAAATCCACTGGCAGAACCCGGTCTATTGGGGATCAGCAACGGCGCTGGTGTAGCAGTCGTATTCACGGTATTAATGTCATCAGGCGTCACACATTATGGAGTGCTCAGTGCGAGTGCGATTATTGGTGCTTTGTTACTCACATCGTTATTGCTTTATTTTGCCAAACGAAAAAACCTGAATAATGCGAGTTTATTGCTCGTTGGTGTTGCTCTTGGAGTGGTGAGCGGAGCGTGTATGACGTGGATGGTATACATGAGCAGTAACCTCGATTTACGCCAACTATTATATTGGATGATGGGAAGCTTTAGTGGCGTTGATTGGCGGCAGATAGGGCTAGTCGCCGCTTGTATTCCATTTTTACTATGGGTAGCATGCCAAGGTAAAATATTAAATTACCTTTCTTTAGGTTCTCTCCAAGCTTATCAATTAGGCATATCAGTACATAAGTGGCGTATTATTCTCATTATCATTAGTGGTGTATTAATTGGTTTGAGTGTTGCTATTGCTGGGGCAATTAGCTTTATTGGTTTAGTTATCCCACATATTCTACGCTTAAGTGGCTTAACTAATAACCGTTTACTGTTACCCGCTTGCGCAATAGCGGGCGCATTAGGCCTGTCATTGGCTGATTTATTGTCGCGGTTATTAATTGCGAATGCAGAAGTTCCCATTGGTGTCATTACTGCCACATTGGGCGCACCAATGTTTATTCTGCTGCTTATTCGTCACCAGCAATGGCGGTAAACCTAATGAATACACTGATGATTATTGGTATCAAAAATATTACTTCAGAAAACCGCCTCATTAATTTTACTGAATCTGTATTTGCAGGTGAGCAAATTCATCTTTTAGGCGCCAATGGTGCAGGGAAAAGTACGTTACTTTCCGCACTAAGTGGGTATCTTCCTGTTACGGGTGAAATTTGGTTTAACGGTGAAGATATTCGCCATTGCTCTCTTACTCAGCTAGCGAAACAACGGGCTTATTTTGTTCAGCTTGCGAGTAATACACCTATTATCAAGGTGTTCCAATATCTCGAACTGTTTTTACCTTCAACACAGGCAGCGGCGGATGTTTTTGTGCAACTGTGTGATGATTTTCAATTATCACCGCTTTTGCATAAAGGGATTTATCAACTCTCTGGAGGTGAATGGCAGCGCGTCAGGGTTTGTGCTGCATTTTTACAAGTTTGGGATGATAAAGAGTTAACGGGAAAAATCATTTTATTTGATGAGCCGACCAATAATTTGGATATTATTCAACAGGCAATGTTAGATAAGTGGATTAAATATTTTTGTGATTGCCAAGGAACCGTTATAATGAGTGGGCATGACCTGAATCATTCTTATAAAAATGCATCGCGAATTTGGTTGTTAAAACAAGGTCAATTGTTTGCATCAGGAAAACCTACTGATGTGATGACAGAAAATAACTTATCTGACATTTTTAAAACCGAGATTAAGATAAGTCAGAGCACATCCTATAGACAATGGCAAATTATTAATTTTGACGATTAACCAAAAAGTTGTTTTAATCACTCGTTTTTATGCGGGATAATGCAGCAATGTTCGTCGGTGTTGAGGTTCGGTTAAAGTACAATTAACTAGAATATTCTATTCACAATGAAAACTAGGCTATAAACAATATGAGCAATTTCTTACCATTTTCAAAACCAGCAATTGGTGATGAAGAGGTCAAGGCAGTTGAAAAGGTTCTGCGTTCAGGCTGGATTACAACAGGCCCACAGAATCATCAGTTAGAAGAAGATTTTTGCCAACGTTATGGCTGTAAACATGCAATTGCATTGTCCTCTGCAACCGCGGGCATGCATGTCGTTTTGATGGCTTTAGGGATTGGGCCTGGTGATGAAGTGATCACACCGTCACAAACATGGGTTTCGACAATTAATATGATTGAGTTGCTGGGTGCAACACCTGTCATGATTGATGTTGACCGCGATACTTTGATGATCCAACCCGAAGCCGTAGAAAAAGCGTTAACGGCAAAAACAAAAGCTATCATTCCTGTTCACTATGCTGGTGCACCTTGTGACTTAGACGCATTACGTTCAATCGCACAAAAAGCAGGCGTCGCGTTAATTGAAGATGCGGCTCACGCGGTAGGTACACGCTATAAAAAGGAATGGATCGGCGAGAAAGGCACATCCATTTTCTCATTTCATGCCATTAAGAATGTGACATGCGCAGAGGGTGGTTTAGTTGTAACTGATGATGATAAACTTGCTCAGCGTGTTCGTACACTTAAATTTCATGGTTTAGGTGTTGATGCATTTGATAGACAAATGCAAGGGCGTAAACCACAGGCAGAAGTTGTTGAGCCGGGCTTTAAATATAATTTATCCGATATTCATGCTGCGATAGCGGTCGTGCAATTGTCCCGTGTGGAACAGTTGAATCAACGTCGCGCTGAATTAACCGCGCATTACCGTAAATTGTTGGAAAAATCCCCATTACAAATGCTCAAAGTTCCTGAGTATGAACATTTACATGCTAACCATTTATTTATGGTGCGCGTAGATAAAGATATATGTGGAATTGACCGTGATACGTTCATGGAAAAATTAAAAGCTCACGATATCGGGACGGGGCTACATTTTCGAGCAGCACATACGCAAAAATATTACCGTGAAAAATACCCTAAATTAACACTGCCAGAATCGACATGGAATAGCGAGACGTTGTGTTCGTTGCCTTTATTCCCTGATATGACGAATGCAGATGTTGAGCGGGTTGTTAACGCGGTGGAAGCAGTTCTTTTGGAGTCAAAATAGTGTCACACGCAGATGAATTTGATGAGATTAAAAAAGTCTCAGTGGTAATCCCTGTCTATAATGAAGAGCAGAGCTTGCCTCAATTGCTTGAGCGTACGATTAAATCGTGCAAGCAATTAACACAAAGCTATGAATTAATTTTAGTGGATGACGGCAGCAGCGACCGTTCAGCTGCTATGTTAACTCAAGCAGCAGAAAACCCTGATAACCATGTGATTGCGATTATCCTTAACCGTAACTATGGTCAGCATTCTGCGATTATGGCTGGGTTTAATCAAGCTGATGGGGATTTAGTGATTACGCTTGATGCAGATTTACAAAACCCGCCAGAAGAAATTCCTCGCTTAGTACAAACAGCGATGCAAGGCTATGATGTTGTTGGAACGCGACGCGCTAATCGACAAGACTCTTGGTTCCGTAAGACGGCATCTAAGATGATTAATGCGATGATCACTAAGGCAACGGGTCGTTCAATGGGTGATTATGGCTGTATGTTACGTGCATACCGTCGCCATATTATTCAGGCGATGTTGCAATGCCATGAAAGAAGCACATTTATACCGATTTTAGCCAATACATTTGCTCGTAGAACCATCGAAATTGATGTGGCGCATGCGGAACGTGAATTTGGTGATTCTAAATACAGCTTTATGAAGCTGATTAATTTAATGTATGACTTACTGACCTGTTTAACGACAGCGCCACTGCGTTTGCTCAGTGTTGTTGGTAGTGTCATTGCAGCAGGCGGTTTTTTACTTGCAGTGCTATTAATTGCATTACGTTTGATTTTTGGTGCAGAGTGGGCCGCAGATGGCGTATTCACTCTGTTCGCTGTGCTATTTATGTTTATTGGTGCACAATTTGTTGCTATGGGTCTACTGGGCGAATACATCGGTCGAATTTACAATGATGTACGTGCGAGACCTCGTTATTTTATTCAAAAAGTCGTCGGTGCAGACCTTAAATCCGACAAAAATCAGGAAGAAGACTAATGAAAGCTATTGTTTTTGCCTATCATGATATTGGCTGCGTAGGGCTAAAAGCGCTTGAAAAAGCGGGTTTTGATATTCAGGCTGTATTTACACACACTGATGACCCAAATGAAAACCATTTTTACTCTTCCGTAGCACGCCTAAGCGCGGACATGGAACTTCCTGTTTTTGCTCCAGAAAACGTCAATCATCCATTATGGATTGAACGTATTCGCGAAATGAAACCTGATGTGATTTTCTCTTTCTATTACCGCGACATGCTAAGTGAAGAATTGCTGGCAATTGCACCGAAAGGGGCATTTAACCTGCATGGTTCATTATTGCCAAAATACCGTGGTCGTGCGCCAATCAATTGGGCATTATTAAACGGTGAAAGCGAAACTGGCGTAACCTTACATAAAATGGTCGCAAAAGCTGACGCTGGCGACATCGTTGCGCAAGAGAAAGTGGCAATCACTGACACTGATACTGGATTAACATTACACGCGAAAGTCCGTGAAGCAGCGGAAGTCTTATTAGATAAAACACTGCCACTGATTGAAGCGGGTAGCTACAAAACGGTTGCTCAAGACGAAAGCCAAGCGACTTATTTTGGTCGTCGTACCGCAGAAGATGGTCAAATCGACTGGAACCGTAGTGCAAAAGAAATTAACTGCCTAATTCGTGCAGTGACAGAGCCATACCCAGGTGCATTCACCTATTTAGGTGCACGTAAAATGGTTATTTGGCGCGCTCGTGTGCTAGATGATAACCAAGGCAAAACCGCGGGGACTGTTCTTTCTAATGATCCACTGCGTATTGCTTGTGGGCAAGGCGCGATTGAAGTGGTTAGCGGTCAAAGCGAAACGGGTCTTTACATGCAAGGTAACCGTCTTGCAAACGAAATGGGTATCGTAACTGATGTTCGTGTTGGTGCTAAACCAACTGCACAAGTTAAACGTCGTACTCGCGTACTGATTTTAGGCGTGAATGGCTTCATCGGTAACCATTTAACTGAGCGCCTGTTAAAAGATGGTAACTATGATATCTATGGTATGGATATCGGTTCATCTGCAATTGAACGCTTCATTGGTAACCCACGTTTCCACTTTATTGAAGGCGACGTCAGCATTCACACCGAGTGGATTGAGTATCACATCAAAAAATGTGACGTCATTCTGCCACTGGTTGCGATTGCAACACCAATCGAATACACCCGCAACCCACTGCGTGTCTTTGAATTAGACTTCGAAGAAAACCTGAAAGTGGTTCGTTACTGCGTGAAATACAACAAACGTATTATTTTCCCATCTACCTCAGAAGTTTACGGTATGTGTGATGATAAAGAGTTTGATGAAGATGAGTCACGTCTGATTGTTGGTCCAATCAACAAACAACGCTGGATTTACTCTGTTTCTAAACAGTTACTTGACCGAGTTATTTGGGCTTACGGCGCGAAAGAAGGCCTGAAATTTACCTTGTTCCGTCCGTTTAACTGGATGGGACCACGTTTAGATAGCTTAAACTCTGCACGTATTGGTAGTTCACGAGCGATCACTCAGTTGATTTTAAACTTAGTTGAAGGTTCGCCAATCAAACTGGTTGACGGTGGTGCTCAGAAACGTTGCTTTACCGATATTAAAGACGGTATCGAAGCGCTGTTCCGCATTATCGAAAACAAAGACGGCAAATGTGATGGTCAAATCATCAACATCGGTAACCCAACGAACGAAGCAAGTATTCGTGAACTGGCAGAAATGTTGTTAGCTAGCTTTGAAAAACACCCAGAGCGTAGCAAGTTCCCTCCATTTGCAGGCTTCCGTGAAATTGAAAGCAGCAGCTACTATGGCCAAGGCTATCAAGATGTTGAGCACCGTAAACCAAGTGTTGAGAACGCGCGTCGTTTACTTGACTGGGTTCCGACTATCGACATGAAAGATACCATCGAAGAAACCTTAGATTTCTTCTTACAAGGTGCTGTTGAAGAGTTAGGTAACAAAGACTAATGAAAAAAGTTGGCTTGAGAATTGATGTGGATACCTACCAAGGTACGTTAAAAGGGGTTCCACAATTACTCAAAGTGCTTAAAGAGCACAACATTCAGGCCAGCTTTTTCTTCAGTGTAGGACCCGATAACATGGGGCGCCATTTATGGCGCCTTTTGCGTCCTAAATTTCTGTGGAAAATGCTCAGGTCTAATGCCGCATCCCTTTATGGGTTAGATATTTTATTAGCTGGTACAGCATGGCCGGGCAAAAAAATTGCTAAGGATTTAGGCTACTTGATGAAACAAACATTGGATGCAGGTCATGAAGTTGGCTTACATGCATGGGATCATCAAGGCTGGCAAGCCAAAGTGGCTAAATGGAGTGAAGCTCAACTGGCTGAGCAAGTTAAGCTCGGCGTGGATGCACTTGAATGTGCAATTGGGCAAAGGGTTACCTGCTCTGCTGTTGCGGGCTGGCGAGGTGATGAGCGTGTGTTAGAGGTTAAGCAAAAGTTTAATTTTGACTATAACAGCGATTGTCGTGGAAAATTTCCTTTCAGGCCTATTTTGCGTGATGGCTCGTTAGGGACAGTGCAAATCCCTGTGACATTACCGACATATGACGAAGTGGTTGGTACGGTTATCAGCGATGAAGCATTTAATGATTATATTCTTCAAGCAATTAAAGATGATAGCGGCGTTCCAGTCTATACTATTCACACTGAAGTGGAAGGAATGTCCAAGTCAGAACAATTTTCACAATTATTGGAACGAATTTCACAAGAAGAAATCCAATTCTGTACATTAAGCGAATTGCTACCTGACGATCTGAATTCATTACCAAAAGGGCGAGTGGTGAGAGCACCGTTCCCAGGGCGTGAAGGTTGGCTGGGTTGCCAAGAAGAGGAATAAACACGCGATGTTAAATAATCGAGCGAGCAAAGTAGGAGCCTCTCTGCTGGCTCTTTTTTTTATCCTAACTTATTTGTTGCCGTTGAACAGCCGTTTACTTTGGCAACCAGATGAAACCCGCTATGCAGAAATTAGTCGGGAAATGCTTCAACGTGGGGATTGGATTGTCCCTTACATGTTAGACGTGCGTTATTTTGAAAAACCTGTCGCAGGCTATTGGATAAATAATATTAGCCAAATGATTTTTGGTGAAACTAATTTCGCGGTTCGCTTCGGTTCTGTTTTTTGTATTCTTCTTAGTGCGTTACTTGTCTATCGCATGGCAAAAATGATGTGGCGTAATAACCACGTTGCTTATGTTGCAAGCTTAATCTACATCTCTATGTTCTTGGTCTTTTCAATCGGAACATACAGTGTACTTGACCCAATGTTATCGCTGTGGATTGCAGCAAGTATGTTTTGTTGCTTATGGGCAATGAAGGCGAGGGAGGTCAAGACAAAACTGGCAGCATGGGTTTGTTTAGGGCTAGCCTGTGGTATGGCCTTTATGACCAAAGGCTTTTTGGCTTTAGCCATTCCAGTTATTGTCATGCTACCTGTCACTCTATACCAAAAACGCTTTCTTGAGCTGATCAAATATGGCCCACTTGCCATTATTTCTGCGGTTATCATTAGTTTGCCGTGGGCGCTGGCGATAGCGAAGCAAGAGCCTGATTACTGGAATTATTTCTTTTGGGTTGAACACATTAAGCGCTTTACTGCTGATGATGCGCAACACATTGCGCCATTTTGGTACTACATTCCCATTATATTATTGGGAGCGCTTCCATGGGCTGGGTTAGTGCCAGGAGCAATCATAAAAGGCTGGAAAGAACGAAAATCAAGCCCAGATATGTTCTTCTTACTGTGTTGGTTTATTGTACCTGTCCTGTTCTTCAGTATTTCACGTGGTAAATTACCCACTTACATGCTGCCTTTTATGGCGCCACTGGCGTTACTGATGGCGAAATATGGTGTTGATTGTGTAAGAAATGGCACCATGCGAGCGCTAAAAGTAAACGGAATCATTAATGTCGTATTGGGAATTGCCGCAGTTATCGCTGTCATTGTTGTGAGCACAGTGATTAAAAAACCATTATATGAGCCCGATGAATGGTCGAAAATGGTTTTAGGCGTGGTGGCTTTCTCAATTTGGGCGATAATTGGATATTTATGCACAGTGCTAAACGCTAAGTATTGGTTGTGGGCGGCATCATGTTCGTTAGCAATTAGCTTATGTATTGGCAGTGCTTTACCAAATAATACTATCGATTCCAAGCTACCTCAGAATTTTATTCATCAAAACCATGACTTATTAATGAACAGTAAGTATTTGATGGCAAGTAACGTAGGCGTAGCAGCGGGGTTAGCGTGGGAAACGCAAAACTCAAATATCTATCTGTATAATAGCAGTGGTGAACTTAGCTACGGTTTAGAGTATCCAGATAGCCAACACCGTATCGTTAAGCCAGACGCATTTGCAGCGTGGCTGGAGAAAGCACGCAAAGAAGGGCAGGTCACGGTAGTGTTTTTATTAGGCCGTAACGAAGAGCTTCCTGATATTCCTAAGCCAGATGAAGTGATTAAAAACTCACGTATGGCAATCGCGGTGTATCATCAACAATGATTGCACAATTATTGTTATTATTGCTCGTCAGTGTACTGACTTGTATTGGGCAAGTTGCTCAGAAACAAGCCGTGGTTAGTTGGCAAAGCGAAAAAGAAAATAAAGCAGCATCAGCCCTTAAGTGGCTGGTGTTTGCTGTTTTAATGCTTGGCCTTGGTATGTTGTTTTGGTTAAAACTGCTTGAGACCATGCCTCTGAGCATTGCTTACCCAATGTTAAGTATTAATTTTGTCCTGATCACCTTGATTGGGCAGTTTGTATACAAAGAGAAAACGGGGCTAAACCATTGGCTTGGTGTGGTTGCTATTATGATAGGGATATTACTCATGAGTATCAGCGTATGAATAAAGGCTATTTATGGGTGATTGGTAGCGCCTTATTAGTGACCGTGGCGCAGCTCAGTTTAAAGATGGGGGTGGTTGCATTACCGTCATTTTCTTTAGGTTGGCATTGGTTGCAAGTTGATTGGTTATTGGCAAATATCACTAGCTTAAGCATTATTTTTTTAGGGTTAGTGTGTTATGCCTTGTCGATGCTGTGTTGGTTGTTTGCCTTAAAGTATATTGCTCTGAATAAAGCGTATCCACTTATTAGCTTAAGCTATGTGTTTGTGTATATCTTAGCCGTTGTTTTACCTTGGTTTAATGAGCCTGCGTCATGGTTGAAAGTCGCTGGTATTGCATTTATCTTACTGGGTGTTTGGTTAATTAGTCGCCCAACTAAATTGTCTGATAAGCATTAATAGTACAATATGATGAATTGTTTGTTTTTTATTCATTAGCCATTATGATATAAGTTAAATATAGCAATAAGATGAATGATTAAGGTGCTTTATGGTGATTAAAATACAACACTTGCCGTTATTACTGTGCTTGGTTTTAATTGGTTGTTCATCAACATCCGTTAAGCGTACTGCACCACCACCGCTAAAAACCCAGCTGTCAGACCCTATAATGACCATCGCTCAGTTAAAAGACCAGCTAGAACAATGGTATGGCACGCCTTATCATTATGGTGGGATGAGTCAAAGCGGCGTTGATTGCTCAGGTTTTGTTTATCGAACGTTTAATGACCGCTTTGCGATTCAACTACCTAGAACTACCGTCGACCAAACGCAACTTGGTACACGCATTGATAAAACGGACTTAATGCCTGGGGATCTGGTGTTTTTTAAAACCGGTTCTGGCGAAAATGGGCTGCATGTTGGTATTTATGATACGGACAATACCTTTATTCATGCATCAACCAGCAAAGGTGTGATCCGTTCATCCATGGATAACGTGTATTGGCGAAAAGTGTTCTGGCAAGCCAGACGCATTTAAACTCGCAATTTTCTTTAGTGATTATGCTATCTTAAGAGCAAGTTTTGTTTTTAGGATAGCTTCATGTCAACATTACGTTTACTCATTTCAGAATCTTTTGATCCTTGGTTCAACCTTGCTGTTGAAGAAACCATTTTTAGGCAAATGTCAGCCGATCAGCGTGTGATGTTTTTATGGCGTAATGCCGATACCGTGGTCATTGGCCGTGCACAAAACCCGTGGAAAGAATGCAACACTCGCCGAATGGAAGAAGACAATGTTCGTCTTGCTCGTCGTAGTAGTGGCGGTGGTGCTGTTTTTCATGACTTAGGCAATACCTGTTTTACGTTTATGGCGGGCAAGCCTGAGTACGATAAAACGGTTTCAACGCAAATCATTGTTGATGGACTTGCGAATGTGGGGATTTCCGCTGAAGTTTCAGGACGTAATGATTTAGTGCTCAACACAGAAAATGGTCCACGAAAAATTTCAGGTTCTGCTTATCGCGAAACGAAAGACCGCGGTTTTCACCATGGAACTTTGTTGATTAATGCAGACTTAAGTCGGTTAGCCAATTACCTTAACCCAGACCCTAAAAAACTGCAGGCAAAAGGGATCACCTCGGTTCGATCTCGCGTCGCAAATCTCTCTGAACTCGCCCCAAACATTAGCCACGAAATGGTCTGTGAAGGCATTATTGAAAGCTTTTTTAGCCATTTTGGCGAAACGGTTGAAGCGGAATATATCTCCCCTGAAAAACTACCTGACTTGCCAAATTTTACGGAAACATTTGCCAAGCAAAGTAGTTGGGAATGGAACTTTGGCCAAGCGCCTGCGTTTTCTCATTATTCAGATACTCGTTTTCCATGGGGCGGGATTGAGTTCCACTTTGATATTGAAAAAGGCGTAATCACACGTTGCCAGTTTTTTACTGACAGCTTAGACCCCACACCTCTTGAGTGGTTAAGTGAGCATATGTTGGGGAAAGTGTATCAAACAGAAACGATAAGAATGTTATGTGGTCAGATGAAACAGCAATGGCCTGAGTTACAAGATCAACTCAGTGATTTAGAGAACTGGTTAGTACACGAGTTAAGTTAAAAAATGAGCCGACATTGTCGGCTCAGACATAGACTTCAAAAAAACTAACAACTAAATAGGAAGGAATGATCTTGAAATGAAACTCATTAGTTATGACAACTGCATGTCATAAAACTTTTGCATTCTGGCAGCTCACCGGTTTGACGGAATTTTGCTGGGGTCGTATCAAAATGTTTTTTAAAGATACGAGTAAATGTAGCTTGTGAACTGAATCCATATTGCAGAGCAATATCAAGGATTGGTAAGTTGCCTTCACGTAATGATTTAGCAGCTTCTAACAAACGACGTTTACGGACGTATTCGCCAAGCGTGCAGCCTTTCATTTCTTTGAAAACACGCTGTAAATGCCATTTAGAATAACCACTCTTATCGGCTATTGTGTCGATTTTGATGCCTTCATTGCGTTGCAACTGGCTTTCAAGCCATTTAACGATATCGTTGACTACACTTTCTGACATGTTTACCTCCTACTCAAGTAGGCTATTGTTCATTAATAACTAATAATAACTCACGAAATTGAAGTCTATTCTTCCTTTTTTTCCGATATATCGATAGGCTAAACGTGCTTTTTTTGAATGAGAATAGCTATCGGTATGATAGCTATTGAAAAAATCAACATTTTAAACATACACTGATGAATGTTTAAATGCGTTGATAATCAAGTTGTTACCATTTTATTTTTTGTGATTTGTACAATAGGAATTAGGTTGAAAATACTCGTTCAAATTTTTTGTTCGAACCGTTCGATTTTATTAACCAAGTAAATAATTGAAAAATTAATTGTGTATTTTTTATAACAATAGACAGGAAATTCCGAGTTAATTGTATTGGTTAAAATGACTGTAAGTATTCAAAATTTGAGATTTAATATTTAGTATCTTTTCAATACTGAAATAATTGGCTTTAATTAGGTTTAAATTTTGAAAATTAAAAAGGTAAAAGATGAATTAATTGATTATTGGCGTTATTTGCTCGAAAAAATCGAGAGAGTGTTTTGCATTTAAATTCATTAAAATCAAAAAATAACAAATTTTACTGCCAAAGATTATCCTATATGCTGAAATCTTATTCAGGTAATTTTTCTAATGCTTGACGTATCTGTGCCATCACTTTGGGTGTACTTAGGCTAAAGTGTAACATGCCTGTTTCATTCACTACCACTAATGACTTACTTTTGCCCGCAGGTGTCATTGACATGCCGGGGAGCCGCCAAATTCCCTCGGCCCCCCCGAGAGCTTTAGCACTTTCATGGCAAACTATAATCAAGTCAGGCTGCCTTGCGATAATACTTTCAGGTGAAAGCGGTTGGTATCGTTTACTGGTCGCCATGATATTTTTAGCACCAACTGCTGTAATGAGTTTATCGGCGGTTGTATTCGCGCCAGCAGTTAAGGGTAAAACACCGCCTTTATTAATAATAAATAAGACTTTTTTATCTAGGGGAGTGGTATTGATTTGTGCCAGTTCATTTTGGAAGTTTTTGATGAGCTTTTTTCCTAGTTGGTTTCGTTCAAGGTGTTTTGCAATTAGCTTTATTTTTTCTGGAATGGCTTCTAATGTCACACCACGGGTAATATTTATGACAGGTATACCCTTGTTTTGCAGTAACAACAAGGCTGAAGAGGGTTTTGCCTGATCGCTTGCGAATACGAGGGTAGGTTCCATTGATATTAGATGTTGATAATCAATTTTCTTAATATTCCCGATAGTTTCATATTGTTGTGGGAATAGCTGTATTAGATCTGAAGACTCACGCGCAATAATATTTTTACCAAACTTAAGGGCGAAAATAATTTCGGTTACATCATGCCCCAATGAAATGATGCGCTCTTTTGATAATGAGTGACTTGATATACACAGCATTACTAACATTAGAAGCCAATATTGCATAAAATAACTCAGTGATTAAATACGAGGTAGGGAAAGCACTTGTTGCTTCCACTGAGTTTGTTCAGGTACGCCTTCTGTTCGTTGCCCATACATTTGAATGATTTGGTTTCCTTGGTTATCAAAAACCTCTAAGCTTGTGACAAAACCTTCCTGCGTTGGCTTACGGGTTACCCAGCATTCTGAAATGCCATTTTCAATAATATGTAAATTAAAATGATTGCTAGAAACATTAAGCCAATCTGTTCGTGTGCTTTCAATTTTTAATGGTGAGAGCTTATTGATAACACCAGTAAATATTTGTACACATCCCCGATTACCGACAAAAAGCATTATTTCATTTTTATCTTGATAAGCGAGCGTAAGTAATTGTGATAGTGCATTGGTAGAAACTTGCCAAGCAAGCTCATTACTTACCGCACGGAACACTTGTTGACGACTTAAGTTGTGTGTTTTTAATAAAGTAAAAAACTGGTGAACATCTGACATATCGCGCCATTGTTGTTCAATTTGTTTTTTTACTTCATCACTAATTTCACTATTTGAGAATGAAGATACCGTTTCTAGCATCAATGGGGGATTATCAATAGAAGTATAATGGTCGATGATATCTTGCCATGCATTCATATCAGTATCTTCACAAGTGTATACTTTGTGTATGGCATCGCCATTTTTATCAAAGAATTGAATGCTGTGTCGCACTTCATTGCCGACTTTTTCTGTCAGCGTAAACATGGAATCCCATTGCGCAAAAAACATGCGTAAATCTAATTGCCCTGGGTTTAAGAATAGACCTGCATGGTCACTGAAACGGGGGTTATCATATCGCCCCGTTTGGATATTCACGACGTAATCATTACGAGTGATCGCTTTTGCTTGACCGATGGTGGCGAGTGCATGGAGTAATTCAGGCAAATTACCTGAGAGTCGTTTTACATTATCATGGCCAACTCTATGAAATAAAAGCTCGGCTTCGGTGATGTTAAGTTGATTTGCTAAGTCCCGAGCGTGTTTATCAGGGAATTGTTGTTTTATCTGTTGATAATTTTCATAACATATTGAATCCATATTGATTTCCTTTTTCTCGGTTGTTTTTAACGGCAATTAATTGGGGTTATTTACAGTGTTAATAACCCCAACTCGACGACTCTATTATTTCGTTACCATTTATAATTCACGTTAAAATAGAAATTACGGCCTTCTTGTGGAATGCCCATAGACGAAACGTAGTTTTTATCAAACGCATTTTTAAGGGCTAAAGTACCGCTTAGCCCTTTAATAAACTGATCAGCTTGATAATTGATGTAAAAATCATGAAGGCTATAACCGGGGTATTGAATGACTTCACGGCGGTAACGGTCTAATTTCTCTACTGATTTTTGATCTGGTAATATGTAGGTATCATCCCCATCAAATTGGGTTTTAGCTGCGAATTCGCCAATCCAACCAAGATTGAACCCTGTGCTGGCTATAGGTGCATCAAAACGAGCAACCAAGTTGCTTGGACGAAGTGAAGAAAGTGAATGGTGTTTTTCATCGTCCTTTCCAATAGTGATGTTATGGGTAATATTTAGGTTAAACCAATGTGTTTTATAGTGAATAAAACTATCAATACCTTCTATGGTAGCGGAAGGGGTATTGGTGTAATAAATCTTTTCGGGTAGCCAGAAATACATAAAATCTCGGCCCACCTTCCGCTTATATATAGCATCGACAGTAATATAGTTTTTCGCTTTGGTGTGAAACAGCGTGGTACCAAACTGAAGGGAGTCCCCTGCAAAGGCAAGTTCATCAAAACTCAACTTCATACCTGTTTCAATCGTTTTATTGATTTCAGGCTTTAAGTCAGGGGAAGGGATAAAGTCCGATTGATAACCAATACCGGGAACACGAAAGTGTTGGGAATTGTTATATAACTCAGCCATGCGAGGTGTTCGGTAGCCTTCGGAATATGAAGAAAATACATTTAGCCAATGTGATGGAGTAGCGCTTACTGCGACCCGTGATGACCAATTTGTATGGCTATCTTCAGCAATCTCTTTACGTGAGGTTTTATAATAAGTAAAACGTGTTCCCGCTGAGAATGTAATGGGTAAGTGTTGCAATGTGAGGTCGTTGTTTAGCCAACCAGAACCATTTGATAGATTAGCGTTAGGGTAACTTATTGAGTATTCATTGGATTTTTGCTCTTGCTGATAATATTCAAATCCGCTTTGAATCGTGTTATTTGCCCAGTTATGCATAGGTAGCATTAAGCTATTGGTGAATTTAGTGCCATAGGTATATTGGCTTCTATTCTCTTCATGGTATTCATTTGGGGTCTTCTTAATTTTAACTAGGTCTAATTGATCTAGTGCAAGGCTTGAGTAGTATAAATCCCAGTCAGCTTGCCAATTAAGTGCATTATTTGGTGAGAAATGCTGGTTAATTAGGATGTCTCTTTTCAGGGCTCCCCTTTCATGTGGGGTATTTGGGAACATCGTTTGGTTAAAGGAAATGCTCGGTTGTTTTTGGGTTATACTGTTATTACGATATTCTCTAAGTTGTATCGCCGCTTGATATGACGGTTGAGCAAACCAGGTTGTTTTTAACATCCAGTTGTGAATTTCTTCATGAGTATCTAACCCTTGAACTTCATATGGGTTATCGAGTTGTGTTTTGCGTTGCTGGTAGCTCAAAATGGTATCGAAGGCGTCAATACGACTAAATAGTGTCGCCCCTGCACGGTAACTATGATCATTTTTGTTAATGCCTGTAGCTACATGCCCGCCAAAATGTTGATCAGGTTTTAATAAATCTGACGCGTTGAGTGTTTTAATTGAAACAAGCCCTGCCAATGCCCCACCACCATGGTGAAGAGAACCACCGCCTTTATGAACAGTGACTTTTTTCACCAGAGTCGGGTCAATAAAGGTAGCATCAAACAAGCCGGAGCTAAAATCCTGCGTGACATTATCGACAGTGATTTTCACACCTCGGCTATCGTAACCTCGCATTTGCAGGCTTTGCCCATACGTACTTCCTGCGCCTGTGACGAGTATCCCTGATTGCCCTTTGAGTAAATCTAAAACGGAAGTGGCAGATTGTAATTCAGGGGCTTGGGCGTCGATAACATCAACTTGCTGAGCAACAGCAATTTTTTCATGATTAAACGGTGATTGGCTAACATGAATAATGTCGCTGGTTTCTTGTTGGGCAAGGGCGATTTGGCTAGTACTGGTCACAGCTAAAGCGGTAGCAAGCGTTGAAAAACGAAATTTGTATTTGTGTTGATTGTTAGAAATTGATGCAGGCATCAGGTTAAATAGCATAGGAAATCCTTTCCTTATGTGTAGTTTAAGCTGGCTGCCTTGATGCTATCTGGGTGGCGTGCTATAGATTGTCGGTATAACTTATTTATTTCGTTAGAATTAATTTACCTGAGCGTGTTTGCTTTAGTTGGTAAATTTCCCCACGGTGTAAAATTTCAACTTTGCCATCCTTATTAAGTAACTGCTGACTATCAACCGTGCGTGTTGTTAGTATCGCCTGAGTAGGTTTTGGTTCAATCGGTACCGAATGTCTTTCTTCACTTTTATCTAAAAAAAGGGTCTGCGATACCATTTGATTTGTCTTTTTCAATAAGGTCATAAAATTTTTCTCATGGGATTTCTAACAAGTAGCGTGTTAGCAGTGAGAATTATTATCGTTAACGGAGTGGAGGGTCAAGAATTTTTTGGATTAAATGAGGTGATAATTAAAAAATAATAGGTATTAATATCGCGATAGGTATTAATCTTGATTTTTTATTTCTTGGGGTGATGGTTTGAACTCGCTTTGATGAGTGATTAATCAAAGCGAGTGGGGAGATAGGGCGAAAAATTATTTAAAACGATGTTCCACGGCTTGAGCAAGAATTTCAATCAGTTGTTCTGTATCATCCCAACCAAGGCAAGGGTCAGTAATAGATTGACCATAAACCAAGGGTTGTTCTGGGCTGACTTTTTGTGTGCCTTCAACTAAAAAGCTTTCCGCCATCACACCGCTAATTGCGGTTGAACCATCTTTAATTTGCTCTGCAATATCACGCGCAACTTCAAGTTGGCGACGATGAATTTTTTGGCAATTACCATGGCTAAAATCAACCACTAAGTGCTCTGGCAGTTCAAATTTACGCAGTTTGTCGCACGCTGCGGCAAGGTCACCCGCACTGTAATTTGGCTGTTTACCACCACGCATAATGACATGTCCATGTGGGTTACCGCTGGTTTGGTAAATAGTCATCTGGCCATTTTTATCTGGTGATAAAAACATATGTTGTGCTTTTGCGGCTCGAATCGCGTCAATGGCAATGTTGATATTACCATCTGTCCCATTTTTAAAACCAACAGGGCAAGACAATGCGGAGGCCATTTCGCGGTGAATTTGGCTTTCAGTTGTACGCGCACCAATTGCGCCCCAGCTAATTAGGTCAGCAATATATTGACCCGTCACCATATCAAGAAATTCGGTGGCAGTGGCTAACCCTATTTGGTTAACTTCAATCAATAATTTGCGGGCAAGGCGAATACCCGTATTGACTTGGCATGAATTGTCTAAGTTTGGATCAGAGATTAAGCCTTTCCAGCCCACAACAGTGCGCGGTTTTTCAAAATAGGTGCGCATGACGATTTCTAAGCGGTCTTGATGACGCTCTTTTAGTTCATGAAGTTTCTTTGCATATTCGATGGCAGCATCAATATCATGAATAGAACATGGACCAACAATCACCAGCAAACGTGGATCTTGACCGGATAAAATCTGCTCAATACGCTTTCGTGACGCTGTCACGTTTTCGGCAACTTCTGCGGATATAGGAAATTCATCAGCGAGAGCTTGTGGCGTGATTAAACTGTCCACTCTCGCAGTACGTAACTCATCAGTTTTGTGCATTTTTGTTCTCAAAAACTTGAATAGGCTGTCGCCATATAAGTGATAAAGATCACAATAAACGAATATGGCTTAATTTCAACCTCCAACGTATATTGAATGAATATTTTTTTTTATTTTATATTCACTAAAATATGCGTCTTTGTAACCCCATGGTATCAATCACTTTTGCAGAAATCTCTTCTACAGAATAGTTAGTAGTATTTAAGTAATTGATTTTATTCTGCCTAAATAACGCTTCCACTTCAGCAATTTCAATTCGGCACTGCCGAATAGAGGCATAGCGGCTATTTTCACGACGTTCTTCACGGATTGCGGCTAACCGCTCTGGGCTAATGGTCAAACCAAATAATTTGTGGGTATACGGGCGTAGTGCTACTGGCAGCTGCAAGTTATCCATATCATCCGCTGTGAATGGGTAGTTTGCCGCTTGAATGCCAAATTGCATGGCTAAATAAAGGCTGGTGGGTGTTTTACCGCAGCGGGAAACGCCAATTAAAATCACTTGAGCCTGGTCAAGATTTCTTAGAGAGATACCATCGTCGTGAGCCAGTGTGTATTCAATTGCAGCAATACGTGCATCGTATTGATTCATATTCTGCATAGATAAACCGTGGGTTCGATTCAGTTTAGGCTCAGGCTCCAAACCAACTTCCTTTTGAATTGGTGCAACAAGGCTTTGCACGATATCTTGGCAAAACCCAGAGCTTTGGGTGATTATTTGTTTAACCTCAGGGGAGATGATGGAATAGAACACCAAAGGGCGAATTTGTGTTTCTGTATAAAGTGCGTCTATTTTTTGCTTGATTTCTTCTGCACGGGTCGGTGTAGTGACAAACGGTAAGGTATAAGAGGTAAATGAAAGGGGGAATTGAGAGAGCACAGCATGCCCTAAAGTTTCAGCTGTAATCGCTGTACCATCAGAAATAAAGAAAACAGTGCGTTGAACTTGGCTGGCTATTGTATTCATTGCTTCTAATTCGGTCATCGTTATTAGTCTCTTATTGTATTTATCACTGGTTATCGAGAGATATTATCTTTGTTTAAAGTTTAAAAATTAGTTTATAGGGGGAAGTATAGCCATTTTTTGAACGATTTTTAGAACAAAAAAGTTTTCTTAATTGATGGAACGATTCACCTGTCCATCTTCTCATAGCGTCTGTGCTAGTCTATTTCACGAGGCGATATTTCGCCAACGAGATTTTTTACGATTTGTACTCTGTCACTAAATTGCTATAAAAGGATCGCTTTCAATGTCCACAAATGGCCTCACTCCGTGTAATGTACTTTGGTATAACCAATTAGGGATGAATGATGTTGACCGTGTGGGAGGTAAAAATGCCTCTCTCGGTGAAATGATCACTAACTTATCTGATCTGGGTGTATCCGTACCTAACGGTTTCGCGACAACCGCACAGGCGTTTAATGATTTTCTGGAGCAGAGCGGTGTAAATCAGCGCATTTACAACCTGCTAGATGAAACGGATATTGATGATGTGAACCAACTGGCTGTAGCAGGTGCTCAGATTCGTCAATGGGTGATTGATACCCCACTGACGAAGGAGTTGGAACAAGATATTCGTGATGCGTTTGCTCAGCTTTCTGAAGGTGAAGCGGAAGCTTCATTTGCTGTGCGTTCGTCTGCGACAGCAGAAGATATGCCAGATGCTTCATTTGCAGGGCAACAAGAAACATTCTTAAACGTTCAAGGTATTGATGCGGTTTTAGTTGCGATTAAACACGTATTCGCCTCTTTATTTAATGACCGTGCAATTTCATATCGTGTGCACCAAGGCTATGACCACCGTGGTGTGGCATTATCTGCGGGTGTACAAAGAATGGTTCGCTCTGATTTAGCATCATCGGGTGTGATGTTCACCATTGATACCGAATCTGGTTTTGATCAGGTTGTTTTCATCACTTCAGCTTATGGTTTAGGTGAGATGGTGGTGCAAGGTGCGGTGAATCCCGATGAGTTCTATGTTCACAAACCAACATTGAAAAATAACCGCCCTGCAATTGTGCGCCGTACCCTTGGCTCTAAAAAATTACAAATGGTGTATGCCAACAGTAAAGAGCACGGCAAACAAGTGCAAATTGAAGATGTACCAGAAGCGTTACGCAATCGTTTCTCTTTGACAGATCTTGAGGTTGAAGAGCTGGCTCGCCAAGCATTGCAGATTGAAAAACATTACGGTCGCCCAATGGATATTGAGTGGGCAAAAGATGGCCATAATGGGCGTCTGTATATTGTTCAAGCAAGGCCAGAAACTGTACGTTCTAATCAGCAAGTAATGGAACGTTATCAGTTAAAACAGCAAGGTCAAGTGCTGGTGGAAGGGCGTGCCATTGGTCATCGTATTGGCGCTGGTAAAGTGAAAGTTATCCATAACCTCAACGAAATGGATAGAATTCAGCCGGGTGATGTGCTGGTCACTGACATGACAGACCCTGACTGGGAACCTATCATGAAAAAAGCGGCTGCGATTGTCACCAACCGTGGTGGGCGTACATGTCACGCAGCAATTATTGCTCGTGAACTGGGTATTCCTGCGGTAGTAGGCTGTGGCGATGCAACAGAGCGCTTACAAGAAGGCCAAAATGTGACGGTTTCTTGTGCTGAAGGCGATACAGGTTTTGTGTATGACGGTGAGTTAGCATTTGAAATTCACAGCTCAGAAGTGAGTGATATGCCGGATCTGAACGTCAAAATTATGATGAACGTAGGTAACCCTGACCGTGCATTTGATTTTGCCTGTTTACCAAACGAAGGTGTGGGTTTAGCGCGTCTGGAATTTATCATTAACCGTATGATTGGAGTTCACCCAAGAGCACTGCTGGAATTTGATAAACAATCGCCTGAATTACAAGCTGAAATTCGTGAAATGATGGCAGGTTATGAAGACCCGATTGAGTTTTATATCGGCAAATTAACTGAAGGGATCTCAACGTTAGCGGCTGCATTCTGGCCAAAACGGGTGATTGTTCGCTTATCTGACTTTAAATCTAATGAATACGCTAACTTAGTCGGTGGCGATATTTATGAGCCAGAAGAAGAAAACCCAATGTTAGGTTTCCGTGGGGCTGGGCGCTACGTATCTGATAGCTTCCGCGCATGTTTTGCGTTGGAATGTGAGGCAGTTAAGCGTGTGCGTAACACTATGGGCTTAACTAACGTTGAAGTGATGATCCCGTTTGTGCGTACTGTTGCACAAGCTGAGTCTGTCATTGCAGAGCTGGCGAAGCATGATTTAAGGCGTGGTGAGAACGGTTTAAAAGTGATTATGATGTGTGAAATTCCATCAAACGCACTGTTAGCCGATCAATTCCTTGAACATTTTGATGGTTTCTCAATCGGCTCTAACGATATGACTCAGTTGACATTAGGCTTAGATAGGGATTCTGGCGTTGTTTCTGAATTATTTGATGAGCGCAACGATGCTGTTAAAGCGATGCTTTCTATGGCGATAAAAGCGGCGAAACGACAGAATAAATATGTGGGAATATGCGGCCAAGGGCCATCTGATCATCAAGACTTTGCTCAGTGGCTAGTTGACGAAGGTATTGATAGCTTATCATTGAACCCAGATACTGTGGTTCAAACGTGGCTAACAATCGCAGAAAACCAATAGCAAAAACTATTCATTAATAGAAAAGGCCGATTAGGGAATACTTAATCGGCCTTTTTACCAATTTGTAATTCCTATTATTGCAATTGGTAATAATAATGGCTTAATAAGATAGATATAAAGGAGACGCGAATGATTATGCATTTAATATGTCATGTATATTCTAAATTAACGTGAATTATTACACATAATGGGTGTAATAATGCGTGGTGATGAGTTAATCATTAACGTGATTAATTAAAAAAGAAAGAGTAGAACATAATACGAAGGGAGTATATTTACTTATTTTAAATAAATTGAAAGTTGACTTCAATCAATGTTTATAAACTGATGATTTAATTTGGATGTGAATATTATTCATATTGAATATTTAGGCAAAAAAAAAGCCTATCATGGGCTGACAGGCAAAGACTACACACAGCAATTCGGTTATATCATTACGCTTATAAGGGGTCAGCATAGTGATTGGATTCATTTGATTCAATGACAGGATAATAAACTAATTAAATTACCCAATCATTAAGAACACTCTCAATATTAATATTAGCTATTGTTACGTAAAGAGAAATATTCAATGGTTTTATGTTAACATAAATTAAGCTGAATACTAACATTAGAATGTTAAATATTGTTTCTAAATATTAATGAGAATGAACCCGTTAATGAAACAGACATGCATTCAATAAACATATCTGTTTCGGTTAATAAAACTATTTCTTAATCAAGAACTCTTCCTCAAGAAATTTTTCAGTTTCGCTTAAGTCTTCGCTTGGGAGTGCGACTTCGTTCATCCAAGCTTTTAATAAGCTGTATGAAACCGCTAAAACAACAGGGCCAATAAACAGGCCTATCATACCAAATGATAAAATTCCGCCGATGACGCCGACAAGAATAAGTACCATCGGTAAGTCAGCGCCCATCTTAATTAACCATGGTCGTAGTACCCCATCCATAGTCGCAACAACAGCAGCCCAAACAGCCAAGATAATGCCCCACGTAGTGTCGCCAGTCCAAAATAACCATAATACTGAAGGGATCATAATTAATAATGGCCCTAATTGGGCGACGCAGCAGATAAACAGCAATACCGTTAGAATAGCGGCGTAACTAATGCCTGAGAGTGCAAGACCAACGCCACCCACAATCGCTTGGATCAGTGCGGTTACCACCACTCCAAGTGCAACTGCGCGGATGGATTGAGCGGCTAAGACAACAGCCGCATCACCTCGGATCCCCGCTAAGCGAACCGCAAAGTGGCGAATGCCTAGCATCACTGATTCGCCTTTTAGATATAACAGGCCACTGAAGAGAAGCATCAACATTAAGTGGAAAATAAAACGCCCAGCACTAATTGCTTGTGTCGCAAACCAACCAGCTGCCTGCCCAAAATAAGGTTGAATTTTAGCCAGAAGGGCATTGCCGCCACTGGCAACAAGACTATGCCATGCGTAATAAATCTTTTCACCGACCATAGGGATTGTGTTTAGCCACTCTAAATCGGGTAATGTGAGACTAGATGGCGATTTTGCCAGCTCAATGAGCGGGGAGCTATTTTCAATGATGCTGCCGATTAAGATACCCAGGGGGATCACAAACAACAGTAAAATGAGAAGAACCATGACTAAGGCAGCAAGCCATCTTTTATGCCATAGGCGTGCCTCGAGGCGTAATAGTAGCGGCCAAGTCGCAATGACCATCATTCCTGCCCAAACAAAACCAAGAATAAAGGGATTAAGTACCCAAAAGCAGGCCGCTATCATTAAAACGATGGATAGCAGCCCGAAAATAAGTTTGGGAAGATCCAAACGTTTTTGCGATTTTTCCATTAATGATTGATCCTTAACAAATGAAAATTCTGCATGTGTCGGGTTTTTTAAGGCGAAAATAACGTAATTATTTTTCACGGTTAAAAAAAACAATATTGTGATATGGTTCATGATGACAATGTCATCAGCGGCTGTACTGTCTTTACAGGCTGTGAACTCAGCTTTTCATAAACCTAAGACACTATTGTGCAACTTAAAATAAAGATAGTACATAACGAGTAATGCGAACACTAAACAACAAGAGTCATCGTTAATAATGATCCCGCGTATATCAGAAGCACCTCATCTCAGCCAACTCGTCATCACGTTCTTGCATGAGCTACAAGAACACGGTTTTACGGGTGATACTGGCACCAGTTATGCAGAAAGATTATCCATGGCGACAGACAACAGTATTTATCAGTTGTTGCCCCAAGCCGTTGTTTTTCCACGCTCCAGTGCTGACGTGCAAATTATTACACGCGTTGCAGGGCAAGAAAAATACCGTGAGCTCACTTTCACCCCTCGTGGCGGCGGTACGGGAACAAACGGACAATCCTTAACGGAAGGGATTGTGGTGGATATGTCCCGCTATATGAACCGTATTTTAGAAATTAACCCAGAGCAGGGTTGGGTGAAAGTTGAAGCGGGGGTCATAAAAGACCAGCTTAATCAATTTCTAAAACCATACGGCTATTTTTTCTCGCCTGAATTATCGACCAGTAACCGCGCCACATTAGGTGGGATGATTAATACAGATGCGTCGGGCCAAGGCTCTCTGGTGTACGGCAAAACTTCTGACCACGTATTAGGCGTTAAGGCCATGGTATTGGGAGGTGAATGCCTCGATACACGGGCTATGCCTATTGCACTCGCCCAAACGATTGCGTCTGAAGATTCAGTAGTCGGGCGTATCTATAAAACAGTATTAGAGCGCTGCCTTGAGCAACGTCCGTTAATTGAAGCGAAATTTCCCAAGCTTAACCGCTTTTTAACAGGCTATGATTTACGCCATGTGCTTAATGATGAATTAACAGAGTTTGACCTCACGCGTATTTTAACGGGTTCAGAAGGCTCCCTTGCCTTTATCACAGAAGCGACATTGGATATTACGCCTCTCCCTAAAGTACGTCGCTTAGTCAACGTAAAATATGACTCGTTTGAGTCTGCTTTGCGTAATGCGCCTTTTATGGTGCAGGCCAAAGCGTTATCTGTTGAAACGGTTGATTCAAAGGTGCTTAACCTTGCAAAAGAAGACATCGTTTGGCATTCCGTTAAAGCCTTAATTACAGATGTGCCAAATAAAGAAATGTTAGGGTTAAACATCGTTGAATTTAGCGGCGACGATGAAGATGAAATCAATCAATTGACTGAAAGCCTATGCCAACGCTTAGATGAATTAATGTCAAGCAATCAAGCCGGCGTGATTGGCTACCAAACCTGTCATGATCTTGAGGATATCACTCGCATTTATAATATGCGCAAAAAAGCGGTTGGGTTACTGGGGAACAGCAAAGGGGCCGCTAAGCCCATTCCATTTGTTGAAGATACATGTGTTCCACCTGAGCATCTTGCGGATTATATTGTTGAATTCAGGGCGTTGCTGGATAACCATAAACTCAACTATGGTATGTTTGGTCATGTGGATGCAGGGGTTCTACATGTGCGCCCTGCGTTGGATATGTGCGATCCACAGCAAGAAGTATTAATGAAACAAATTTCTGATGAAATTGTTGCATTAACAGCGAAATACGGTGGGCTTCTTTGGGGGGAGCATGGCAAAGGCTTCCGCGCGGAGTATAGCCCTGAGTTCTTTGGTGACGTGCTGTACGGTGAATTACGTAATATTAAAGCGGCATTTGACCCTGACAACCGTTTGAACCCGGGCAAAATATGCCCACCTGCGGGTTTAGATGCGCCAATGAAACAAGTTGATGGCATCAAACGCGGCACTTACGATCGTCAAATCCCTGTGCAGATGCGCCAAGAGTTCCGTGGTGCTATGGATTGTAATGGTAATGGGCTCTGTTTTAACTTTGATGTAAAAAGCCCAATGTGCCCATCGATGAAAATCAGCGGTCAGCGTATTCATTCACCAAAAGGGCGTGCGACGTTAGTGCGTGAATGGCTAAGATTACTTGCAGAGCAAGGTGTGACACCTGAGCACCTTGAGAAAGGTATCACGCAGAGCCAACCATCTTTACGTGGACTGATTGATAAAACACGCAACACGTGGCGAGCTAAGCTAGGGGATTATGACTTCTCCCATGAAGTGAAAGCCTCGATGTCAGGGTGTTTGGCGTGTAAGGCGTGTTCAACGCAGTGCCCAATTAAAATTGATGTGCCATCGTTTAGAGCGAAATTTTTAGCGTTATATCACGGGCGCTATTTGCGCCCAGTTCGTGACCATATCGTCGCGAATGTGGAAGCCAGCGCGCCGTTGCTATCAAAAGTGCCGGGTGTTTTTAACTTTTTCTTGCGTCAAAACATCGTGCAAAAATTAAGTGAACGCACTATTGGTATGGTGGATTTACCGCTGTTTTCGCAACCCACCTTAAAACAAGAGCTTTCAGGCCATGCGGCGGTTGCCGTAACGTTAGAGCAACTTGAAGGAATGAGCGCTGGGCAACGGGAAAACTATGTTTTGGTGGTGCAAGACCCTTTTACCAGTTATTACGATGCAAAAGTGGTTGCGGATTTCGTGCGATTAATCGAAAAATTAGGTTATAAACCTGTTTTACTGCCTTTTTCCCCAAATGGTAAAGCACAACATATTAAAGGTTTTCTGGCTAAATTTGCGAAAACAGCCCGTAAAACGGCAGATTTCTTAAATCGTGTGGCAAAGCTGCAATTGCCAATGGTGGGCGTCGACCCTGCGTTAGTTTTGTGTTATCGCGATGAATATCATGAAATTTTAGGTAAAGACCAGTGCCAATTTACGGTAATGTTGGCGCATGAATGGTTAATTACTTTGCCTGAACCACAAATTGCACAAACAAGTGCAGCACAGCCATGGTACTTTTTCGGGCATTGTACCGAGTCGACAGCACTGCCAAACAGTGCGAATCAATGGGCATCTTTATTTGCTCGCTTTGGTCAGCAGCTTAACAATGTGAGTGTGGGCTGTTGTGGAATGGCAGGGACTTATGGGCACGAGGTTGCAAACTTTGAAAACTCAAAAGGAATTTATAACTTATCTTGGAAAGGGGCGATGTCGTCACTGCCAAAAGAGCGTTGTTTAAGTTCAGGTTACTCTTGCCGCAGCCAAGTAAAACGCATGGAAAATACGTTAATAAAACACCCGATTCAAGCTTTGTTGGAGATTGTTTAATGATTTGGAAACGTCAATTTGATTTAGCACAATTAGCTGAAATGTCAAAAACTTGCATGCTAGGGCACATTGGTATCGAAATCACCAAAGTCGGTGACGATTATATGGAAGGCACGATGCCGGTGGATGAACGAACAAAGCAGCCTTTTGGGTTGCTGCATGGTGGTGCATCCGTGGTATTGGCTGAATCATTAGGATCTATCGCAGGTTATATGTGCACCGAAGGTGAACAGCGTGTGGTCGGTGTTGAAATTAATGCGAACCATGTTCGTGCAGCGCGTTCAGGTATTGTACGTGGCGTTTGCAAGCCCATCCATCTCGGCCGGCGTCAGCAAGTCTGGAACATTGAAATTTTCAATGAGCAAGGCAAGTTGTGTTGCACATCACGTCTGACAACCGCCGTTTTATTTGAATAACTCCTTTCTTTGTCTACCTCGTTTTCGGGAAAATATCTCGAAAACGAGTTGTTGTTTTTATTAATTGCCCCCATCTACATATTCAGATGAATGCATTTTCATTTTTATCAAATAAATTAAGTTGTATAATAAATGCATCTTTATTAATTTGTGTCATTTTTGTGTATTTATTAGTACAAAATTAAATAAAAAATGTAACTCTATTTATTCGTTATTTTTCATTGTTTTAGATGGTTTTCTGGTTGCTTTTGTTCAATAAATGACCTTGGTTTGAGTAAAAAAAGTACTAAAATAGCTATAACCTCTTAAAACAAATGGTTGAAGTAGCATAGGTAATCATTACCATAGGGTAGACAGAGTTAATCTCCTGATAACAGGCTGAAAAGCCATAAGAAATGTGGGGTCAATATGACTGACGGTGTAGAGACATTTTCATTTGATGAAAACAATTGGCAGGGAGTTAGCCTGACACAAAGCGCTGCAAAACAAATCAAAAAATTGATGGTGCAAAACCCAAACACCAAAGGGCTTTCACTCGGCGTTAAACAGTCTGGCTGCGCGGGCTTCGGTTATGTATTTGAAATGATCGAAAACCCAACCGACAACCACCTGTTATTTGAACTCGATGGGGCACACCTTTATGTGCCAAAAGAAGCAATGCCATTTATTGATGGCACAGTCGTTGATTACGTCCAAGAAGGGCTGAATCAAATTTTCAAATTCAATAACCCGAAAGCCCAACATGCCTGTGGGTGTGGTGAAAGCTTCGGCGTTTAACATGTGAAGTCAGATTATGTCACAGAGCAATGTAGAAGTTGGCGATGATGTTCAAAGCTGGCTTGATGACCAGCGTTATAAAGAGGGCTTCTTTACGGAAGTCGCAACAGATGAAATGGCAAAAGGGATCAACGAAGATGTTGTCCGCGCTATTTCAGCGAAACGTAATGAGCCTGAGTGGATGTTACAATTCCGCCTTGATGCCTTTAATCATTGGAAAGGCATGGAAGAGCCACATTGGCTCAAAGCCCAATATCCAAATCTTGATTATCAGGATTACAGCTATTATTCCGCGCCATCTTGTGGCTCGTGTGATGATACCTGTGGTTCACAATCTGGGGCAACCCAAGCAACAGGCGTTGCTGAAACCAATAATTACTTAACGGCGGAAGTCGAAGAAGCGTTTAACCAACTAGGTGTGCCTGTTCGTGAAGGTAAAGCCGTTGCCGTTGATGCCATTTTTGACTCCGTGTCAGTGTCGACCACATACCGTGAAGATCTTGCGAAACACGGCGTGATTTTCTGCTCATTTAGCGAAGCTATCCAAGAATACCCTGAATTGGTTCAGAAATATTTGGGCAGTGTCGTTTCAAGCCACGATAACTTTTTCGCAGCGTTAAATGCGGCGGTCGCTTCTGATGGCACCTTTGTGTACATTCCGAAAGGGGTGCATTGCCCAATGGAGCTTTCCACTTATTTTCGCATTAACGCCGCTAAAACAGGGCAGTTTGAACGCACTATTTTGATTGCGGACGAGGGTAGTTATGTCAGTTATATCGAAGGGTGTTCAGCGCCCGTTCGCGATAGCTACCAGCTACATGCCGCCGTTGTTGAAGTCATTATCCACAAAGATGCTGAGGTTAAATACTCCACTGTCCAAAACTGGTTCTCCGGTGGGGATAGCGAAGAAGGCGGGATCTTAAACTTCGTGACTAAGCGTGCATTGTGTGAAGGCGAAAATTCCAAAATGTCGTGGACGCAGTCTGAAACAGGCTCCGCGATCACGTGGAAATACCCAAGTGTGATCCTTAAAGGGGATAACTCAGTTGGTGAGTTCTTCTCTGTGGCACTGACCAACGGTAACCAGCAAGCAGATACCGGTACTAAGATGATTCATATCGGGAAAAATACCCGTTCAACGATTATCTCAAAAGGGATTTCTGCGGGTAAGAGCCAAAACAGCTACCGTGGTTTAGTCAAAATTCTGCCAAGCGCCCAAAACGCGCGTAACTTCACGCAGTGTGATTCCATGTTAATTGGTACACAGTGTGGCGCGCATACTTTCCCTTATGTGGAAGTTAAAAATAATACGGCACAGCTTGAGCACGAAGCCACAACATCACGTATTGGTGAAGACCAGCTGTTTTACTGCTTACAACGTGGAATTAGTGAAGATGATGCTATCTCCATGATTGTAAATGGTTTCTGTAAAGATGTGTTCTCGGAGCTTCCTTTAGAGTTTGCTGTAGAAGCACAAAAATTGCTGGCGATCAGCTTAGAACATAGCGTTGGCTGATCCTTATCGAGTTTATTTGCGCGTAAGCGCTAAAGGCATGTAAATATGTTAAGTGTTAAAGATTTACACGTGAGTGTAGAAGGTAATGAGATTTTAAAAGGGTTATCTCTGGAAGTGAAGCCAGGGGAAGTTCACGCTATCATGGGCCCAAATGGTTCAGGTAAAAGTACATTATCAGCAACACTTGCGGGTCGCGAAGAATATGAAATTGATAGCGGTTCAGTGACCTTTAAAGGCAAGAATCTATTTGAATTAGATCCAGAAGAACGAGCGGGCGAAGGTGTTTTCTTAGCATTTCAATACCCAGTCGAAATTCCTGGTGTGAGTAATCAATTTTTCTTACAAACAGCGGTTAATGCAGTGCGTGAATATCGTCAGCAAGACGCATTAGACCGCTTTGATTTCCAAGATTTTATTGAAGATAAAATTAAATTGTTGGAAATGCCAGAGGATTTATTAGCACGCTCAGTTAACGTCGGTTTCTCCGGCGGTGAGAAAAAGCGTAATGATATCCTGCAGATGGCAGCGCTAGAACCACAACTTTGCATTCTTGATGAAACAGACTCAGGTCTGGATATTGACGCTCTGAAAATTGTGTCGAACGGTGTGAATTCACTGCGTTCTCCTGAGCGTTCATTCATTATAGTGACACACTATCAACGCATTTTAGATTATGTAAAACCTGACTTTGTCCACGTTTTATATCAAGGGAAAATCATCAAATCAGGTGATTTCAGTTTAGCGAAAAAACTGGAGGAGCAGGGTTATGGCTGGCTTATTGACCAACAGTGAAAGAGCACAAAAGCGTGCTGAAGTTGCTGCGCTCAATGAGCAAGCAATGTCACGCTTTGCAACGCTGTTTGAACAACGCTTAGGCGAAAATTCCCAGCATGCAAAAAACCATTGGGAGCAGGCTAAACAAGTCGGCTTACCTGCATTTCGTCATGAAGATTGGCATTACACGCCACTAAAAAGCGTATTAAATACACATTACCATTTTAGTGATGCAGATGCTGTTGCGAGCGAATGTGAAAAGTTAGCTTTACCGATTGATGCTTATCGTATTGTATTAATTGATGGGCGCTATAGTTCAGCGCTGAGTTCTATTGATGTCGGGCCATTCCAAGTGTCTCTGCTCGATAATCAAGATTTACTGCCTGCGCCTGTCAATAGCGAAATCTTTTTACATTTAACGGAAAGCTTGGCAGTGCAACCGTTAGTTATCCACTTAGCAGCAAATAAAGTAGCAGAAAAACCGTTGTATTTACTGAATATTTCGAGTGGTAAAAATGATGAACAGGCGATGAATATCAGCCAATATCGTTATCATTTAACTTTAGATACCAACAGTAAAGCACAGGTTATTGAGCACTTTGTCAGTTTAAATGGCCAAGCGCACATGACGGGAAGCCGTTTAACCGCCGAAGTGGGTGATAACGCAGACTTTAGCCACTTCAAATTGAATGTGGAAAATTCACAGGCACAACATTTCGCCCATAACGACATTGTGGTTGGCCGTGATAGTCGCGTTAAAAGCACCAGTTTCTTATTAGGTGCTGGCTTAACACGTAACCACACAAGTGCTCGTCTTGATGGTGAAAATACCGAGCTTGAGCTTAACAGTTTACTGTTACCAAAAGACAACGAAATTGCGGATACGCGGACGTATTTAGAGCACAACAACAGTTTCTGTAACAGCCGTCAATTGCATAAAGTGATTGCGATGGACAGCAGTAAAGCGGTGTTTAATGGGATGATCAAAGTAGCCCCAAATGCGCTGAAAACTGATGGCCAAATGACGAACAATACCCTGTTGCTCGGTGATAAAGCTGAAATCGATACGAAGCCACAGCTTGAGATTTATGCAGACGATGTGAAATGTGGTCATGGTGCGACAGTGGGTCGAATCGATGATGAACAATTGTTTTATCTGCGCTCAAGAGGAATTGATGGCAAAGCAGCTAAGCATATGATCATCATCGCGTTTGCCGCAGAATTGACAGAGTCTATTGAGTCGGAAGAGTTAAAGCACGCTGTGATGGCAAACATCCGCCAGCGCTTAGCGGAGGTTTAATCCCATGTCGTTTGATGTTGCGTTAGTCAGGCAGGATTTTCCTGCCTTATCACAATCAGTGAATAACCATCCACTTGTCTATTTAGACAGTGCAGCGAGTGCGCAAAAACCGTTGCAAGTTATCGAGCGCGAGAGTGAATTTACGTTACATCAGTATGCCGCGGTTCACCGTGGCATTCACACACTCAGTGCCAATGCGACAACCATGATGGAAGAAGTGCGCCAAAAGGCGGCGGATTTCATCAATGCAGGTTCAAACGAAGAAATCGTTTTTGTGAAAGGTACCACTGAAGGGATTAACCTCGTTGCGAATAGCTACGGGCGCAAACATCTCTTTGAAGGCGATAATATCGTCATTACTGAGATGGAGCACCATGCCAATATCGTTCCTTGGTTTTTATTAGCCGAAGAAATTGGTTTTGAAGTCCGCGTGATCCCTATCTCAGATGATGGAACATTGCAGCTAGATAAACTCAATGAATTGATCGATACACGAACACGCTTATTGAGTTTTACGCATATTTCGAACGTGCTAGGCACTGTCAATCCAGTCAAAAAGATTATCCAACAAGCACGTGATATTGCTTCGCAAAAAGGCAGTGAGCTGGCAATTTTGGTGGATGGCGCGCAAGGTGCGATGCATCAACAGGTTGATGTACAGGACCTGGACTGCGATTTTTATGTGTTCTCTGGGCACAAATTATACGGGCCAACGGGTATTGGTATTCTGTTCGGCAAAAAGGCTGTCTTAGATGTGATGCCACCATGGGAAGGCGGCGGGGCGATGATCCGCCAAGTTAGCCTAACTAAGGGAATTACCTTTGCAGATGCGCCTTGGCGTTTTGAAGCGGGTACGCCAAATGTGAGTGCAATTATTGGGTTAGGCGCCGCATTTGACTATTTGACTGCATTAAATTTACGCGATGTCTTTGCTTATGAAGCGCAAATCATGGCGTATGCATCGCAAAAGCTTAAAGAGATTCCGTCCATTAGGTTATACGGTAACGACCAACGTGAAGGTGTTTTGGCGTTTAACCTTGGCGAGCACCATGCCTATGACGTTGGGTCTTTTTTGGATAGATATGGCATTGCTATCCGAACAGGGCACCACTGTGCTTTACCTTTGATGGAGCATTACCATGTTCCTGCTATGTGCCGCGCTTCGGTGGGAATTTATACCACTAAAGAAGATATTGATGCGTTATTCAATGCGTTACAGCGCATTAAAAAATTGTTAGGCTAAGCACAAAGAATTAAGTGAATGGTAAAGGAAGTGAGTATGCCTGCATTACCCGATGAAAATAAATTATTACGTAATTTTGCACGTTGCCAAGATTGGGAAGAGCGTTATTTGTATATGATTGAGCTAGGTGGGCGTTTGCCTGAGCTTAATGAAACACAAAAAAGTGATAGCAATCTAATTGCGGGTTGTCAAAGCCAAGTTTGGATTGATATGCAGCTACAGTCTGATGGCACAATTACCTTTGCAGGGGATAGTGATGCTGCAATCGTTAAAGGGTTAGTGGCGATTGTTATTATTCTTTTTCAAGGTAAAACACCGCAGCAAATTTTAGCGTTAGATGTAAAATCCTTTTTTGAGCAATTAGCGTTAGAACAACATTTAACCCCTTCACGAACCCAAGGGTTGAATGCCATGATCCGTACCATCTTAGCCCGTGCAAACGAGTTAGTTTAGTTTTACCGAGGGAGCAACTCCGTTCCCTCATCTCATTTTTTCTCTTAACATCCCACCGAATCTAACATTCATTAAAATGCAACCATCGTATAAAGATTTGCTCAATAATATTAGTTAACTAAAATATTCATTAAGTATTAAAGATATTAAGAATAGTTGCTATTATGAGTAATAATCATTGCGTTATTGTAATTACACTATTTTGGAGTCGGTATGAAAAGAGTTTTAACGGTGGCAAGTTTGTTTGTCATGAGTGCATTATTAGCGCCAGCTCAGGCAAAAGAGTACCCATTACCTGATAGTAACACCCGATTAATCGGGGAAAATTACACCTATATCGTGCCGAATGATGGTCGCCCCCTTGAAGCGATTGCCAGTGAACATGAAATTGGCTTATTAGGGATGCTTGAGGCAAACCCAGGTACTGACCCTTATTTGCCAGAAGCGGGTAAAGCGCTCATTATTCCTGCACAAATGTTGCTGCCATCAACGCCAAGAACAGGCATAGTGATTAATTTGGCCGAGTTACGTTTATATTATTACCCTGCAAACAGCGATAATGTCGTTGTATATCCAATTGGCATTGGCCAATTAGGCCGTGATACACCTGAAATGGTCACATCAGTTAGCCAGTCGATTAAAGACCCAACATGGACACCCACTGCAAATATTCGTAAAAATTATGCAAAAGAAGGGATTACATTACCTGCAGTCGTGCCAGCAGGGCCTGAAAATCCAATGGGGTTGTACGCCTTACGTTTGGCTCACGGTCGTGGTGAATATCTAATTCATGGTACCAATGCGGACTTCGGAATTGGAATGCGCGTAAGTTCTGGTTGTATTCGTTTACGTCCTGATGATATTGAGGCGCTGTTTAAAACGGTTCCAAAAGGAACTCGCGTTCAAGTTATTGACCAAGCAGTAAAATATTCTAAAGAGGCGGATGGGAGTTATTATATTGAAGTGCATCAGCCATTATCTCGCTCAAACAATGATGATCCGCAAACGATGCCAATCAAACTCTCTGACGATTTTAAGCGCTTTCTTGAAAATGAAGGGATAGATAAGGCTTTGGTCCAAAAAGAGCTTGCAAGGCGTTCTGGGATGCCTGTACGTATAAATAATGATCAGGGTACTAATGAGCCAGCGCATGAAAACCAATATGAAGGGTTAACACCGATTGAGCCGTTCACCATTTCACAGCCAGGCCCGATTTATGATGGCAAAATCGGCGCATTACTACCTGCCAAATACCGTTCCTCACTAGCTGTGCAATAACCAGCACAAAAAATAAGGGCCTATTTTCATAGGCCCTCATAAATACTATCAGCTTCTAAAAAAGCATCGTTTCAACTAGATAACGACCAAATCGAACTTATTTTTTGTAAGTACGAACTTGGTTGTCCAGACGTTGGTTAGCACGTGCTGCTTCTTCTTGAGCTGTCTGAACATCAGAACGCAGTGACTGAACGTCGTTGCTCAGTTGATCAACTTTACCATTCAGAGTTTGCACGTCTGAAGAGAGTTTTTGCACGTCAGTGCTGTTAGAACAACCCGCTAGTAATGCTGAAGCTAATACGATAGAGCCCAGTAGAATTTTAGTACGAATCATTATTTTACCCTCTAGATTGATTATCTTGAAAATATAAAGAGCAAGTCACCAAATAATAGAGCCAAGACGATTATCTTTAAGCTTGCTATATCCCTTTAAAACAACCTAATGAAAATTAGGGTATGGCACTTACTAAGTCTTATGCTAGTACTTAATTTAAAGATTTGCTAGAAATACTTTACATTTAGTCGTAGGAAAAAGAAGAAAAATTTAAATTAAGATCAATGAAGGTTGTTATTTGAACAGCTAAAGGACATTTTGTGATATTACACTTAAATAGAGATAGGATATTTGCTAAAGAAATCTAAACGGACAAATAGTTAAGTCAAGATAGCATTTAATGTTAACTAAAAATAGAAAAAGCCGATAGCTGAATTAACCGCTATCGGCTTTTAAGCATTCTATAAAATATTAATTACAGAACGTGAACAGAAGAAGTATTGGTTGTACCACTTTGGACTAATGCACCAGAAACCATAACAACTGCATCGCCTTCAACCGCTAAACCACTTTCTAATGCAGCGCGTTTACCTTCACGGTAGAAGTCATCGGTAGAAGTGAAACCGCCAACAATCATTGGGATCACACCTTTTACTAACAGTAACTGGCGTGCAGTTTCTTCATTTGTGGTTAAGGCCAGGATTGGTGCTGTCGGGAAGTATTTACGAACAGATTTCGCTGATTTACCACCGTAAGTAGCAACAACAATCAGTGGAACGTCTAGTTTTTCAGACATTTCAACTGCACCACGGCATACCGCTTCAGTAACACGTAAGCGCTGGCTTGGTTTTTGGTTGTCGATACGAGTTGGCATCACACGGTCAGTACGCTCACAGATAGTTGCCATGATAGTGACAGCTTCTACGGGATATTTACCTTTCGCACTTTCACCTGACAACATAACTGCGTCAGTACCGTCTAAAATGGCGTTCGCCACGTCACCTGCTTCAGCACGAGTCGGGCGTGGGTTTTTGATCATTGAATCTAACATTTGTGTTGCAGTGATCACGACTTTGCGAGCCTTAACACATTTTTCAATCATCATTTTTTGCGCGAAGATAACTTCTTCGACTGGGATCTCAACACCTAAGTCACCACGAGCAACCATGATGCCGTCAGAGGCTTCTAAGATCTCATCAAAATTGTTTAAACCTTCTTGGTTTTCAATTTTAGAAATAATTTGGATGTTTTCGCCACCGTGTTTTTTCAGGTGAGCACGAATTTCTTCCACATCAGAGCGTTTACGGATGAAAGAAGCGGCAACGAAGTCCACACCTTGCTCACAACCGAAAACTAAGTCTTCTTTGTCTTTTTCTGCTAACGCAGGCAGACCGATAGAAACGCCAGGCAGGTTAACACCTTTTTTCTCACCAAGATCGCCATTGTTTAAGACTTCACAAACCACTTCAGTTGCCGTGACATTGGTGACTTTCATACCAATAAGGCCATCATCAACTAAAACAGTGTTACCGACTTTTAGGTCAGCTGTTAAGCCAGGGTAAGTGACAGCAACTTTGTCTTTATTACCGACAACAGATGTGTCAGTGGTAAACGTAAAGGTTTGACCTGCAACGAGAGAAACATCGTTACCGCCTTCTAATTTCATGGTGCGGATTTCAGGGCCTTTAGTGTCCAGCAGGATAGCTGCTTGTTTACCAGTTTTTGCACAAACAGAGCGAAGATTTTTGATGCGTTGACCATGTTCTTCATAGTCACCGTGGGAGAAGTTCAGACGCATGACGTTCATGCCCGCATCTAACAGTTGGGTCAGTTTTTCTTCAGATTCGGTTTTTGGACCGATAGTACAAACAATTTTGGTTTTTTTCATGGCAGTCTATCTAAGGTTATAAAGGAAATCGGTATTGCCGCCGATGCTTAGTGCGCATGATAAAACTTGTTGCGCAACTCATTTATAAGAATAGGCGACAGTCTGGTGTTAAATTCATATTATCATAAAATTTGTCACAATTTGATTCTAATTATAGTGTAGTCGACAAACTTCATTAAAGCTAACGTACTGATTTATTGTTGGTGAAACCTTTCAGCCAACGGGAGTATTATAGACAACAAAAAACTGTGAGACAAATCAAATTTTACTAAATTGAATGAAGAGATAGCTAAGATCAATTATTCGGTTGATTTTAAGTGAGTTAAATTGTTGCGCAACAAAATAAGGCAAGTTGAAGTGACAATCAAGGAAAATATTGGGATATAAATGAAGATGTTAGAAAATGGTGCGTCCGAGTAGACTCGAACTACCGACCCCCACCATGTCAAGGTGGTGCTCTAACCAACTGAGCTACGGAC
>NZ_JBSICC010000022.1:0-65186 GCF_058245955.1 Providencia sp. UF-224
ACTATAAAACGCCCAATGAAGTTCATCGGGCGTTTTATGACTGAAAAGTTGTCAACCTATATCAGGACTAGTCATAAATAGGTTGGATGTTAACTATAGTTGACAATTTATTGAGGGCGATTAAGATACAGGTATCAAGACAAGGAGACGTCTTATGATAACAGTATTAACGACCGATCTATTCGACAACTGGATACGGGATCTCGAGGATTTAAGGGCGAAAACCAAGATTCAAGTGAGAATTCGGCGACTAAAAAATGGAAATTTTGGCGATATTGAACCGATTGGTGATGGCTTTTCAGAGCTGAGGATACATGAGGGGCAAGGGTATCGTGTTTATTTAAAACAGAAAAATAACGTTATGGTTATTTTGCTCTCCGGTGGGAGCAAAGGTACCCAGCAAAAAGATATCATCAAAGCCAAACAGGTCTTTAGTCAAATTGAAGGTGAATTATGACCGTTAAATTAAAAGAATATGATATTGCTGAGCATTTAAATAGCGAAGAAGAAATCCAATTGTATCTTAATGAGATCTTGGAGGAAGGTGATCCTGCTTTAGTATTATCAGCCCTCGGGGATATAGCAAAAGCTCGAAATATGAGTCAACTAGCTAAAGAGGTAGGGATGAGCCGTGAAGGTTTATATAAAGCATTGTCAGGTCAAGGTAATCCTACATTCAATACAATAATAAAAATAGTTAACTCTCTTGGTTTGAAGCTACAATTTAAAAGTATTTAACACTCTATTTTTATTGAAATAAATGTTTATTATTTCAATACCTTGCTATTACCTCTCTACTAAAAAATAGGATAACGTTATGGTTCACGTGTTAACCGCTCAGGATTATCGCAGTATGCCTTGGAAAAATGGACAAGGCGTCACGTTAGAAGTGGCGAGAAGCCATGGCGAAGGGCTTGATGATTTTGACTGGAGAGTCTCTATTGCAGACGTGAAAGCAGCGGGGCCTTTTTCTCATTTTTTAAATCGCCAACGTATTATTGGTGTGCTGGAAGGGGAAGGAATGGTTTTGCATGTGGATGACCAGAATCCAGTGACGTTACGGCAAAAAGCGTTTTTTGCCTTTAAGGGTGAAAGTCATGTGCATGCAGAACTGGTCAAAGACGCTATTCGTGATTTCAATTTGATTTATAACTCTGAAAAATATTCAGCACGCTTGCAGTGGATTTGTTCATCGTCAGGCACTTCATGGATTAGCGATGCAGCCCAGATTATCATTTTCAATACTGCGCCAAGTCTGAGTATGAAAGTGAACTCGCAACCATTTGTTTTAAATCATTTTGAAACGTTGTTAGTGAGGGATAATATCCAGCCGCTGCAATTTTCAACTACTCTGCCTACAGAACAGGATTTTTGCATAATAGAGTTATTTATTAAATAGTTAGATTTTTAATGCTATTTATCGGGGTAATTTTGCAATATTTTTAATATCAATTCGTTTTTAAGATGGAATATTGCTCTGTCGATTACGCGATTTCAGTAAAAATGTTATCAAATTCATAGAACACGTAATTATGGCTTTATTCCTATTGTTATTTTCCTCAGAATTTATAGTCTTTAGCGTCACTAAAAAAATAATAACGGTATTTTTAAAGGAAAAATATTCTATGAAAATGAAAGCGCTTGTAGCAGTTGCTGTTTCTGCTGTGATTTTGACAGGTTGTAAAAATATTGACCAAGGAATGCTGACGAACTCTGGGATGCAATTATTCCAAGCAGCAACACTGAGTGATTCAGATGTTAAGCAATTAAGCGACCAATCTTGTAAAGAGATGGATGCACAGAACAAAATTGCACCTGCATCAAGCAAATATTCCAAACGTTTAGATAAAATCGCTAAAGCTCTGGGTAACGAAGTTGATGGTACCCCAGTTAACTATAAAGTTTACATGACTAACGATGTGAACGCATGGGCGATGGCAAACGGTTGTGTACGTGTATACAGCGGTTTGATGGATGTGATGAACGACAACGAAGTTGAAGGCGTACTGGGCCATGAAATGGGTCACGTTGCATTAGGCCATACTCGTAAAGCAATGCAAGTTGCTTATGCAGCTGTTGCAGCGCGTACAGCGGCAGCATCAGCGGGTGGCGTAGTTGAACAACTGAGCGCTTCTCAAGTTGCTGCGCTGGGTGAAAAACTGATCAACTCTCAGTTCTCTCAACATCAAGAAAGCGAAGCGGATAACTTCTCTTATGACTTACTGAAAAAACGCGGTGTGAAAACTGACGGTTTAGTCACTGGTTTTGAGAAATTAGCAAAAATGGGTAGCCAAGAGACAAGCATGTTTGACTCTCACCCGCCTTCAAGTGAACGTGCACAAAACATCCGTGACCGTATTGCAGCTGACAAAAAATAATTTTTAATTATTTTTGATAATAAGGTGTAACAGTGTAAATAGGCACTGTTGCACCTATCGTTTATTTCTTACCAATATTCCTATTTCAGCGTTAGAAATCGGAACTTACCCCGTTGTGCTTCCCTCAATCACTCACTATCTTATTCCTTAAACAAGATTCAGGTTTTTTCAGAGTGTTGCAGTTTTACGTTTGATAAAACGCTAGCAAGGAAAAATGATGGAAAAAGTACAGAAAATTTCCCTTCTTGCGAAGGGGATGGGAATGCTGTTATCGGGTACTTGCCGTTTATTAACAGGAGTTCGTACTCGTTGGGTTGGTTGCCAGCCTGCCATAACTCCGCGTATTTATTATGCTAATCATTCAAGTCATCTTGATGGGTTGGTTATTTGGTCTGGGTTACCGCCGCTGATGCGCCACTTTGTTCACCCTGTCGCAGCGAAAGACTATTGGGATAAAACACCCTTTCGCCGTTATTTAGTGAATAACGTTTTTCGTGCTGTTCTTGTGGATAGAAAAGGGGACAAACCTGCGCAAGGTAATATCTTGGAGCCTCTTGAATCCGTTTTAGCCGCTAAACATTCATTGATATTTTTCCCTGAGGGAACTCGCGGTAATGGCGAGGAGCTAAGCCAATTTAAGAGTGGCCTGTACCATTTAGCTAAAAAATACCCCGATGTTGAAGTCGTCCCTATTTACCTAGAAAACCTTAACCGTGTATTGCCTAAAGGGTCAAAATTAGTCGTGCCGGTTATTTGCTCTGCGGTCGTCGGTAAACCTATCGCTCCTTTAACTGAAAATGAAAATAAAACTGAATTTTTACAACGCGCGAAAGAAGCATTAGAGGAGTTGATACCATGAGCCTGTGGGACAGCGAATTAGCTTTATTATTATCCGGTGTATTTGGGATATTGGTTTTTGCGAGTGTAGTGGGTGGAATTTTGGCCTACCGTTACTCTGGTGATAAAAGTAATCCAACGATTGATAACCTGAATGCTCGTATTCGGGCATGGTGGGTGATGTGTATCATCTGTGTATTAGCGGTCGTACTTGGCAATATTGCAGTTGTTATTTTATTTGCGTTGATATCCTTCTTTGCACTGCGCGAGTTTATTACGTTAACGCCAACGCGGCGAAGTGATCATGAAGCGCTGTTTTGGTGTTTCTTTGTTTTCATACCGTTGCAGTACCTTCTTGTCGGCATCGAGTGGTATGGGATGTTTTCAATTTTTGTGCCTGTATTTGTTTTTCTCTTTTTACCTACACGTATTGCACTTGCTGGGGACACTTTCCACTTTCTTGAACGTACCGCAAAAATTCAATGGGGAATGTTGGTAACAGTTTTCTGTTTAAGCCATGTTCCAGCACTGTTGATGCTGAAGATTGAGGGTTACGAAGGGGAGGGTGTGAAATTATTGCTCTTCTTAATTATCGTGACGCAAATTTCGGATGTATTACAGTATGTATTTGGCAAACTAATGGGTAAACGGCCAATTGTTCCAAAATTAAGCCCAAACAAGACGGTTGAAGGCTTTGTCGGCGGTGTTTTATCATCGGTGCTGATTGGGATTTGCTTGTACTGGGTCACTCCATTCAGTTGGTGGGTGGCTGGCTTAATGTCACTGGCGATCACTATTATGGGGTTTGTGGGCGGGCTATGTATGTCAGCCATTAAGCGAGATAGCGGAATTAAAGATTTTGGCGCAATCATTGAAGGCCATGGCGGAATGCTAGACCGAATAGATTCACTGTGTTTTGCTGCACCCATTTTTTTCCATTTAACGCGTTATTATTACACTTAACGGCGTTTAACTTTCGTTTTTGTTCGTTCACTAAGATAAGGCACCAAATGGTGCTTTTCTTTTGCTTTGTGGCTACAGCACGCAATGAATTAAAGTGGTATTATCTGTACTTAATTTGTGTTTCAAACTAAGGCACCTGTAGTGTATTGTTGCTTTAATTTATTTAGAACCTCTTTTTAGAGGGGAAAAGTTTACCTATTGAGGTCATTGACTAGAATTATGTAAACTGGATCACAATAAAACACAAAAGCTTGATGGAAAGCAGATGCATAATCTTAACTTTGCCGTATTATGCCATTTGTTGAATCAATTCAGCTTTGGGTTTTAAGCGAGTTATGTGCGGTCGAGCGGTTTTTATAGATTTGCAATTTTATGTTCATTAATCAGAGGTCATCATGGTCAAGCAGATTAAAAGAATTGGGGTTTTAACGAGTGGTGGCGACGCACCAGGCATGAACGCAGCAATTCGCGGCGTAGTACGTGCTGCTTTAGGTGAAGGCTTAGAGGTGATGGGTATTTTTGATGGATACCTCGGGCTATATGAAAACCGCATGAAACAATTAGACCGATACAGCGTATCGGATATGATTAACCGCGGTGGCACCTTTTTAGGCTCAGCTCGTTTCCCACAATTCCGTGATGAAGAAGTGCGTGCAATTGCCTTTGAAAATCTGAAGAACAACCATATTGATGCGCTAGTTGTAATCGGTGGTGATGGCTCTTATTTGGGAGCGAAAGCGCTAACAGAAGCGGGCTTTCCTTGTATAGGTCTACCTGGCACAATCGATAATGATGTTGCAGGAACGGACTATACAATCGGTTATTTTACCGCTCTTGAAACCGTTGTTGAAGCGATTGACCGCTTGCGCGATACCTCTACATCCCATAAACGAATTTCTATCGTCGAGGTTATGGGGCGTTACTGTGGTGACCTGACACTGTCTGCGGCGATTGCAGGTGGTTGTGAATTTTTAGTGTTACCAGAACAAGAAATGCCATTCGACCGTGAAGAATTATTATCTGAAATTAAACAAGGTATTGAAAAAGGCAAACGCCATGCGATTGTTGCCATTACCGAGCATGTTTGTGACGTTGATGAGTTAGCTAAATATATTGAGCAAGAAACCAAACACGAAACTCGAGCCACAGTGCTAGGCCACATTCAACGCGGGGGGTCACCTGTCGCGTATGATCGTATTTTAGCATCACGTATGGGAGCCTACTCAATTCAATTATTGCTTGAAGGCTACGGTGGTCGTTGTGTGGGGATCCAAAATGAAAAATTGGTTCACCATGACATTATTGATGCGGTAATGAATATGAAGCGTGTCTTTAAGAAGGATTGGTTTGAGACAGCTAAGAAACTTTACTAGCATCTTCTTCATATTCCAAACTGTAGGGGTGTTGGCTACGCTCACTAACCCTAGTCACATACTTATGTATGTTCCTAGGGATTAGCTTTGCTTCCTGCCTACCTACAACTTGAACTATTTAGAAGATGGATCTTCGTCATACTTTGAGCTGTGACGTTGTTGGCTGCTCTCGGCTACTCGGGTCACATACTTATGTATGTGACTCAAGCTATCCTCGTTTGCTGCCTAGTTACAACTCAAATTATTTAGAAGATGGATATTTGTCCATTAACCCAATCCTAGTCACAACTAAACCTCCCTCTTGCCTGTTCATATATTCCCCATAAGCATAAGTTTTTCTTTTTAATTATTTCCAGTAACTGATGCTATCTGTCAGCCTCATCCTATCGACAATTTGATGAGGAATCGATGATGGCAAGTTCATGGCAGGTCAAAAAATCGCAACTAACAACGGCATTGTTATTGGTATTGGCAACAGGGGCTTGGGCGAAAAATATTCAATTGTTGAATGTGTCTTATGATCCTACGCGTGAGTTCTACCAACAGTACAATCAGGCGTTCAGTGATTACTGGAATAAAAAAACAGGGGATACCGTTACAGTACGTCAATCCCATGGGGGCTCTGGTAAGCAAGCTATTTCAGTTATCAATGGGTTAGAGGCGGATGTTGTTACGTTAGCCTTAGCATATGATGTGGATGCGATAGCGCAAAGCGACCGCATAGATAAAAACTGGATAGAAAAACTTCCTGATAACTCAGCCCCTTATACATCAACGATTGTCTTTTTAGTGCGTAAAGATAATCCGAAGAATATTCGAGACTGGGATGATTTAATTCGCAAAGACGTCTCCGTGGTGACGCCTAATCCAAAAACATCAGGCGGTGCACGCTGGAATTATTTAGCTGCGTGGGGCTATGCATTAAATAAAAATCAGCAAGACCCTGAAAAAGCGAAGCAATTTGTAAAGCAACTTTACCAAAATGTCGAAGTGTTAGACTCGGGAGCTCGAGGAGCAACAAATAGTTTTGTTGAACGTGGGATTGGTGATGTTTTGATCGCGTGGGAAAATGAAGCACTACTTGCTATCAATGAATTAGGCGAAAATGGTCAATTTGAAGTCGTGACACCAAGTATTTCCATATTGGCAGAGCCGACAGTGGCAGTCGTCGATAAAACGGTTGATAAACGTGACCGCAGAGAAGTTGCAGAAGCTTATCTAACACACCTTTATTCGCCAGAAGGGCAAGAAATTGCCGCTAAAAATTATTATCGGCCACGAGATAGTGAAGTCGCAAAAAAATATCAGCAACAATTCCCTGAGTTGAAGTTGCTAACAGTTGATAAAGATTTTGGGGGCTGGCAAGCCGCGCAAGCAACGCATTTTGCGAATGGAGGGGTGTTTGACGAGATAATCCAACGCTGATACTCGTCATATTTCAATTTGTAGAGGTGTTGGCTTCGCTTACTAACCCTAGTCACATACTGGTGTATGCTCCTAGGGTCGAGCAAGCAAACAAACTTCCCTAACCTGTTAGAAGTAGGCTAGGGGAGTGATTTATCAGTTTACTGCCATTGGTATTTAACACCTAATTGGCCCAGGTAGAAGGTTTGACGATTATTGCTACCGGAAGTAATACCTGCATTTTTTTCATTTTCCCATGTACTTGGCTCAACAGCAAAGCCTCCCCATAAGGTCAGTTTCGGTGTTAGGTTGTAGAAAACTTGAGTTCCAACTCGATAACCCTCTTTCACTTTTTGAGTCGTGCGTTTGTTGCTGTCATAGTTATGTTCGTTTAAATAGTAACGAAAATAAGGCATGACACTCCAATCTTGATTAAGTGTAATTGGGAAATAGCCACGAATTTGGTTTTGTTCCCATGTTTTGTTGAAATCTTTATCCCATGTCCAGTCAGTATACATATAGACTTTTGCTGTCGCTGAATCATTGATTTTATAAACTAAACCGTGTTCAGATTCCCACTCGTAGCTATTTGGCGCGTGAAAATTATCATAGTGATACACCGCATCCCAGAAGTTAAAGGCCCATTTATTTGTAATATTGTAAGTACCACTCGGCATCAACCAGAACATGGTATTGGATGGTCGGGCCTGAGTTCCAGGGGCTGAGTCATTAGATTCTTTTCGATAAGTGACATTCAGATTGAATTGGCCAATATCACTGGCATACATTTTTCGAGTCGCACCAATTTGTGTACGGTTACGAATAAATGAGTCTTTAGATGTCGAAAAGTCGTGGTTATAGCTTCTTAATGATTCTTTGTGTTCAAGGAAGAAGCTCCACTTTGATTCAGGATTAACTAAAAAGAGTTGCCCCACCATGGTTGTTTTGTCATAAACTTTGCGACCACTGGTGTTATGGTGCCCTTCAAATTTCTCTAATTCCATATAAACGTTAGATGATATGCGCCAGTAATCATTTGTGGCGGGTTCTGCGGCGAAAGCGGTGATACTTAGTCCAGATAGCGTAACAAGAAGTAAACCATTCAATGAAGTTTTCATTTTAACCCTTTAATTTTTATCTATTTTTGTTTTTTTATGCCTTCGTGAAGGCGTAAGTATCTCGCCTTTACTCTGTGGTGACATAAAGGCTAATTAATTGATGATTAAAGTCATTACTGTGCAGTGTGGTAAGTTTCACCATGGCCATAAGGGAAGAGAATTTTGTTCCCTTGTGGATTTTTGATATTGACGGGTAATAAGCCTTTAGGTGGATTTAGTGGCTGAGAGTGGCTATCGGCAAACAAGGTACGCAGTCCACTACGAATGTTGGTTTCCAATGAGTTACGGTTATTATTAGTAATATCAAACCCAGTGATCCCGTAAATCGCGATATTTGCTTTGACGCCGTTTAAATACGCGATGTCGTAAGGGTTACGAGAGGAAATCACGACCAACGGTGTCTTGGTTTTATTTGCTGCATCAATGATGAACTGGGCATTTGTGGGGGTATCTTTTAGGTTATAGGTTGTGAGTAAAATTAAATCTTGATTGGCAATGAGTTGCTCAGCATCACTTTTTGACAGTGTATTTTCATTCAGCTTTACAATGTGCTCATTACTTTTGATGTTAACGCCTGTTTCAGCGGCGATATCATGTAAGTGTTTTTCGATAAGCGTATTACGTGGTTTTTCGTCAGAAATGACTAAAATACGATTTTGTGGTTTCAATATGTAAGGCAGTACGTTGTCATTTTTGATCAATGTGACAGCTTGCTCTGAAACCATATTTTCAAGGTCTTTATGACTTTTAGACGCAACAACGTGTTCAGCTACATTGATATCAACTGGCTGTGCGGTAATTTGTTGCTGAAGTTTTTTCAGAACGACACGTTTTGCTGACTCATCAATTCGTTTTTGTAGTTCTGGATTTTTCGCAGCTTGTACCTCTAAATAACGGTACATGTTATCAAGACGTGTGACTGCTTCTGTATCCCACATTTTGATCGGCATTAGCACAATATCGGAGCCCGCAAGCAGCGAGGTTTCTACTGCCCAATTAATATCGAAATTATCCGCAATGGCACCCATGTCCATCGCATCCGTCACTATCAGCCCCTCAAATTTGAGTTCATCACGTAAGATGCCATGTAAAATAGGTTTTGATAATGTTGCCGGTATACCTACTTTTTTGCCTGTTAGCGTGGTGATTTTATTATCATCAAGGGCAGGAACAATAATGTGCGCGGTCATCACCGCATCAGAACCATGAGCAAGAGCATATCTAAACGGCGCTAATTCGGTAGAACGCCAAGTTTTGGCATCAGAGTTTACAATAGGTAAATCAACATGAGAATCAGAGGAAACATTACCATGACCAGGGAAATGTTTAAGAGAAGTCAATAGGTTATATTTATGGATCCCTTTGATGTAGTTAGTGGATAAGGTTTCAACTAACTCTTTGTTGTCAGAGTATGAGCGAACACCGATTACTGGATTATTTTGGTTATTATTGACATCGACAACAGGGCCAAAGTTGATATTGAACCCAAGGCTGGCGAGCTCATATCCATGGATCATTCCCGTCAGTTCGGCGAGTGCTGGGTTGCGAGTTGCGCCCAGCGCCATGTTTCCCGGCATCTCAGTACCAACTCGTAGGCGAGTGACATATCCGCCTTCTTGGTCGGTACCGATGAAAAGAGGTAAGTTGCTACGTGATGACTGCAACTGATTGATTAATTTAATGGTTTGTGGTGTATCAATAAGGTTTTCACGAAATAGGATGACAGACCCGAGATGATATTGGGAAATAACTTTAGCAACCTCATCATTCATGGCAAGAAATGCAGCAGGTTCTCCATTGCTGTCCTTGTTCCAATATCTAAAGTCCAGCATAAATAACTGACCAATTTTTTCCGCTTCTGACATCTTGTTAACGATTTCATCAGCAGATTTTTGTTTATCTTTCCATAGCTCATTGAGCTGAGCTTGAGTTATTGGATCAGCCATGGATAACGCGCTAAAAAGGCAAGCGGTGAGTAGGGTAAGCTTTTTCATATTATTCTCTCTAAGTTATTTTTCGAGGAATAATAAGTACCCGGGTTTATTTATGATGTGAGTAGAATCACAGTTGGTGGTATTCTTGATTTGTGAATAATAAGAATACAAGATAAATACGGACTTATAAATACCTGATTTATTTGCATGATATTAAAGGATAATTAAAACGGAATGGTTTGATTTGAACTGGAATAATTTCATTTTGGTATTATTTGGTTATGTGATCGATTACTTAAATATAGTTAAACAATATTTTTTATTTAAATTAATATTTTTTCTTTGATTTAATTTTACCCAATTTCAATATTGTCATATTTGATGTTGTTAAAATATAAAACGATAGTACAAAACAAAATAAGTCACATCTTGCTGCGTGTGACTTATTTTTTTTAGAAAAATAACTGAAGCTAATCAATTGACGTTTACCAAAGGTATTTTACACCAATTTTTCCAATATAAAGCGTCTGCTTATTACTATTGCCGGATGTCGCACCGTTCTCTTTTGGGTTTTTCCATGTTGAAGGTTCATAGGCAACACCTCCCCATAGCGTTAAGGATGGGGTGGCTTGGTATTCGACGTTGGTGCCTAGGCGAAAACCGTTATTAATTTTTTGAACAAGATAGAAATGTTTATCATAAGTATCTTCTTGTATCGCGTAGCGAATATAAGGTGTGATATGCCAATTGGACTTTAAGGTAAAAGGCAAATAAGCACGAATTTGTGATTGTAGGAATCGAGTGCTGAAATTTTTATCCCATGCTTTGTCGTAATAAAAAGTCAGCTTTGCTTTTAAATTGTCTGAGTGTTGGTAAGTCGCTCCAAATTCAGTTTCTGCTTCATGGCTATTATTATTAAAATAATTACTGTAATAATAATAAGAAAGCCAAAAATTAAAGGACCATTTATCATTAAAATAATAGTTACCCGCTGGTGTTAGCGCATATAAGCTACTGGAGGAGCGAACTTTTGTTTCTGGTGGGGAGTCATTGGATTCTTTTCGATACCGTGCACCAATTTCGAGGTCAGTTTTCGGCGTTTTAATAAATTGTTTTGTGATATCGAGCTGAGTACGGCTACGAAGGTAGGAATCACGTGAGGCACTGAAGTTACGCCCATGGTTTCTCATGGATTCACGGTGTTCTAAATTAAATCGCCATAGAGACTCTGGGTTTGTTAGGGCTAATTGGCCCACGGTACTTAGCTTATCGTAGACTTTATTTTTATATGCATCTCGCTGCCCTTGGTATTCTTCTATTTCCATATAGACATTGGTTTTAATGCGCCAAAAGTCATTATTTATTTCGGGAAAGCAAATAGTCGGGAATATAATTATGATGCTATATATTAAACTAATTATATATTTCATTTTTATCCTTTGGAGTAATCTTTATTAAGTTTTACTGATTTGTTAGGCAGGATAAATTTGTATTAAACTTTGCGTGGTGTCTATTGTTATTATTTGATAGAGGATAACCTGAATGGGTGAAAATAATATTTATAAATTTGAATTTTAAGGTTTTTATTTTGTTTTTATTTTTGTGATATTATGGGGCTCTCAATCGTTTGATTTTAAATTTGATATTAATTCAAGTTATATTTATTTAATTACATCGATAATTAAATAAAAAACCGCCAATAAATGGCGGCTAATTATAAAAAAGTAAAATAAGTTTATTTTGCTTTTTTTGCTTCCGCAGCGGCTTTAACAATCACAGCAAATGCATCAGCTTTCAAAGATGCACCACCAACTAGCGCACCGTCGATGTCTGGCTGTGTAAACAGTTCAGCAGCATTGCTTGCATTCACTGAGCCACCGTATTGAATGATGACTTGTTCAGCAATTGCAGCATCTTTCTTCGCAATATGGGTACGAATGAATTTGTGGATAGCTTGTGCTTGTGCTGGTGTTGCAGATTTACCTGTACCGATAGCCCAAATTGGTTCGTATGCGATGACGGCGCCTTGGAATGCTTGCGCACCTTGGGAGTTCAACACTGCATCGATTTGACGAGCGCAAACTTCTTCAGTTTTACCCGCTTCGTTTTCAGCTTCGGTTTCACCAATACACAGAACAGGAATTAAGCCTTGTTCTTTAAGTACAGCAAATTTTTGAGCAACAAATTCATCGCTTTCTTTGTGATAAGTACGGCGCTCAGAGTGGCCAATAATGATGTATTTTGCGCCAACATCTTTCAGCATTTCAGCTGATGTTTCGCCAGTGAATGCGCCAGACAGATTGACGTCAACGTTTTGTGCACCTAATGCAATGCGGCTGCCCGCCAGAGCATGTTTTGCTTGAGTCAGGTAGATTGCTGGTGGTGCGATAGCTACATCACAGCCATCAACGCTGCTCAGTTCGTTACGCAGACCAGCGATCAGGTCATTGACCATATGGGTGCTGCCGTTTAATTTCCAGTTACCCATTACCAATGGATGTCGCATGTTATTTCCTCCAACCAGAGAGTTTGAATGATTAATCAATAAGTTATTCATTGCGCATTAATGTTGCCGGCGCAACGTGACAGTTTTGTCGCCATTCACCTTAAGTATTATAAGAACATTAAGGCATAATAGCTTTGCTTTTCATCATGCTTGTTCTTAGAGCGTGATCACAGTCTGTTTAGGGTGTTTGTTGTTCTAGCTTAATCGGTTCAACAGCAAAAGTAAGCACATTATTGTCACTTTTTACTAAAATATATCGCAGGCCGCCTAATCGAGCCTCTTCCGCATGAGTTGGGTTTTGATCCGCCATAAATTTATTTAAGGCAGTGGTCAGCTCAGGGGCTTTATCTAAAGAAACATCTGGAGCGAATTGATGGATAATCGCAAGGGTATAGCGCTCCATTAATTGACGATTTTCTTGGGCTTCTTGTGCGTTATCTGTTGGGAGCAAGGTGATTTGTAAGCTTTTTATTTTTTCGCTACCGCGCTCAAGCACTGCAGAAGAATAGATTTGTTGGTTGATACGTGATGCCGCACGAATATAAGGTGCGGCAATATCTTGGCTCGCAATGACTTTATATTCATGAAGATATAAATCTTTATAGGCTTGGTTAAACTGATTGCGTAATTCAGGGATGGTGAGATCAAAAGAAGCGGCGTCGGGGGCTAAGTAAGCCACTTCAAAGTCAGTATCAGGCAAGGTCGGCACTTTTTGCGCGATTGCCAAAGGTGGCGCACTGAGTACAAAAATGGTTATGATGGCGGATATCGAACGAATTAAGGTTTGAGTCATTTTTTTGCCACTCATTCTTTGGGTTTTCACATTGTATCAGGATTATAGGTAATGACATTACAACAATGGGCTTTTTCCTTCAAAGGTCGTATAGGCCGTCGGCCATTTTGGGCGGGTATTGCTGCCAGCTTTATTTTAGTGACCGTGATTGTCCTGCTACAGAATACATTTTTATTACCTGAAATGGTTACATTATTTCTTTTTGTCCTTTTGCTTTATCCTTTAGCGGCTATTTTTTCAAAGCGCTTACACGATAGAGGAAAATCAGGTGGGTGGTTCGCATTAGTTATATTGGCATTTGCGTTGTATTCCATGGATGTCAGCCAGTTTGACCCTGTTTGGCAGTGGGGGATTGGGCGGTTTTTGCCCTTATTTATATCGATGATTATGCTACTGGATTGTGGTGTTTTTGTGGGAATGGATAGCGCAAATAAATACGGTGAAAAAACAGAGCCGGTGAATTATTTATAAGAGTGCAAACTACCCTGAAATGACTCAGGGTAGTGTTTAGCTCTATTTACCAGTATTGTTCGCTGGAAATATGACCCGGTTTGCGACGTAAATGCTTAATCATACCGTGACTATTTTTTAGCATATCCCGTGTGTCACGCACCATTTCAGGGTTACCACATAGCATTACATGGCACGTTTCTGGTGAAAGGGATAAACCAACGGCATTTTCGAGCGCATGGCTTTCGATGAGGGCGGGAACTCGGCCATGCAAAGATGTTTGTGTTTGTTCACGGCTGACTACTGTGACAATTTTTACTTTCCCTTGGTATTGTTGTTCAAGTTTTTGCATTAATGGCAGATAGCTCAAGTCTTTTTCATATCGAACAGCATGTAATAAAACGATTTTTTCAAAACGTTCGAGGTCTTTGCCTTCTTGTAGGATAGATAAGAATGGGCCAATAGCAGTTCCTGTCGAAAGCATCCATAAATTTTTGCACTCTGGAATTTCATCTAAGACAAAGAAACCAGCAGCTTCATCGGTTATTTGCAATGTATCGTTAGGTTTCAGTTGCGCTAATTTAGGGCTAAGCTTGCCCTCGGGAACAATGACAAAATAAAACTCAAGTCGGTTATCGCTGGGGGCATTCACATAAGAATAGGCGCGTTGAACTCGTTCTCCCTCAATTTCAAGGCCAAGTTTTGCATACTGTCCTGCGGTAAAAGGCTTAATGGGGGCGTCGATGACAAGGCTAAACAATGTATCCGTCCAAAACTTGGCTTCAATCACTTTCCCAGTTACCCAATTTGCCATAAATCCACCTCTTATTATTCCAAAATCAATCCTACTAAGTGGGTGATGTTTCACCTTAATTAGTTAGGGCATCGCTCATTAGGATTTAATACTAAAGCAGTTCACTATTTATGCTTATCGATAACGTGTTCCAGTGATTTATTCTTAATAATAGTTATTTCTTAATTTTAATGTACAGTTATGTTGACAGGTGTGGCGAATATGGCTGCCATTGATATATAAACTAAAATGTCGAGCTACTTAGAAAAAGTCGTAAATTTTGCTATCTTAATCACATTAGAGCAAAACGCATTATTTGCTGTTTATCTGAGTCAGCGCTAATACGTAAAACAACATTTAAATATTCGTCATTAAATTCCAACATTCGGTTTGTATTATTAATCGTTAATAATACAAAGTTGCTGTGTGTCTGGAGTTTTTGCTGTATCCGAGAGAAAAATGAGAAAGCTGGAACATTTCAATCTGTTAATAATGCTTATTGCATTGGCGGCTGTCGGCCAAATGACACAAACTATTTATGTCCCTGTAATTGCTGAAATTGCAGTCTACTTTAATGAGCCTTCTGGAGCTGTTCAGAAGGTGATGGCGGCATACTTATTTTCATATGGTTTTTCGCAATTATTATATGGCCCACTATCTGACCAAATTGGTCGTAGACCCGTTATTTTAGCAGGGCTAACCATTTTCTTATTTTCGACAATAGTGGCGATTTTTGCGCCAACTTTAAATACGCTCACTATCGCAAGCGGTATGCAAGGGCTTGGCACTGGTGTTGCGGGTGTAATGGCGAGAACCATGCCCCGAGATTTATATAAAGGCACCGCATTACGCTATGCAAATAGTTTATTAAATATGGGGGTGCTAGTTAGCCCATTATTAGCGCCGATGTTCGGTGGAATATTGGCACACTTTTTTGGCTGGCATGCTTGTTATATTTTCCTGTTTATCCTCGGTGGGAGTGTGTTATTTAGCATGTACCGATGGCTACCAGAAACACGCCCAGTATCACCAGAAAAACGTAAGATGCTGGCGTCATACCGTGAATTGCTCTCTAATGGCGCTTTTTTATCTTACTTAGCTATGTTAATTGGTGCGCTGGCGGGGATTGCCGTTTTTGAAGCGAGTAGCGGTGTTTTAATGGGCGGCGTATTAGGCCTCAGTAGCATCACCGTCAGTATCTTATTTATATTACCAATTCCTGCGGCTTTTTTTGGAGCGTGGTATGCAGGGCGTGAAGGAAAAACGTTTTACAACTTGATGTGGCAATCCGTATTAATTTGTTTGCTGGCAGGTTTAATGATGTGGATACCGAGTTGGTTTGGCATCATGAATACGTGGACGTTGTTAGTCCCTGCAGCGGTATTTTTCTTTGGCGCAGGTATGTTATTTCCCCTCGCCACCACAGGGGCAATGGAGCCATTCCCGTATTTAGCCGGCGCGGCAGGCGCGTTGGTAGGCGGCTTACAAAATGTCGGTTCTGGTGTGGCAACATGGGTTTCCTCATTAATGCCACAGCACGGGCAATTTAGCCTTGGTTTACTAATGTTTTTAATGTCGGCCTTAGTGCTTTTATGTTGGTTGCCATTGGCTCGCCGTATGGGGCATTCAGAAAGAACGGTTTGATATTGAAAAATTAGGCGGAGCTCTCCGCCTAATGGGTTATCGAATAGGCGCACTGATTAAGCGTGATTCGGGTGTGGGTATGTAGGATGGTGAAACTACCATATGTGTTTCCTGTTCTGGAAACGCAGATATAAGCTCAGCTTGATTGGCGTGCGAGTTAAAAACAACAGGGCGGTCATAGTTTAAAAACGTTTTATCTTCCGCTAGGTGAGCGCTTTTATCTTGTACAAGCCAAATTTCCCTTGCTTGAATACCATCTTGTAAATGCTGATCGACATGGATAACAATATCAGTGCATTCTAATTCCGGTGTGCTGTCAATAGTTCCTCTTACTGTTAATGTCATTCCTTCACGTGAAAAATACCAATTTTCTAACGGTGCCCTCTCTTGTTGTTCGCCATCATTATCAACCATTCGCAATGTTACCCAATATCGGTATTCCCCGTTTGGCAATGATAAGTTAGTAATATCAATCTTCTGGTGGATATTCATGTCGGATATTAATTGTTGTTCAGCACGGACAGCAATGGATTCAATTTCCTGTGATGTTTCTATTTGCTTATCGAGGTGATTTATTGGAGTGAATGATTGGGAGGTATAAACGCTATCTTTTTGACCAAATGGGTCGGATAAAGAAAAATAGTGTTGATGAAGTTTGCCATTTGCTACCCAAGTCGCCTTTAGCGCACTCAGGGGCGTGATTTCTTGCGTATTGATTTTCCCTGTTGAAATATCGACTACGTTTTCCTCTGTGCTTGCCCAAAAGAGTGCATTGCCTTGCCAATAATTATCAAGAATGAGTGTATCTGGTAATTCATCGATATGACTATTGGCAAACACTCTATTTGCCAATGAAGAAGGGGTGGTATATTGGGCTATCTCTTGCCCCAGTTCTTTGTGTGGATTGAGTTGGTATAACGCGAATTTAACCAGCTCACCTTTATCGGCAATATTTAAGCTAATATCATTCTCGTGCACTTTTACTTGGAATTTTTCTGTGATTAAGCCACTCGGTGTTGCATAAGTCACTACAATTGCATGGCTATGATAGGGGAAATAAGCACGACCTGTGCCAGTTTCTAAATTATGGTAATCAGCGGGTAGATTGCCTACTGTGCGGTCAACCATCAGCGTATTATAAGGATGAGGAATACCTTCATTGATTGCGAGCTGACCGCGCAGCCAGTATATAGGCACATCTCGCTGATGAGGCCATTCATCGATATTTTCTTGCGGATAATATTGGGCGAAATTACCTTGTCTTAAGGTTTCCCACTGCATTTCCGATTCATGCCAGCGTTGGTAAAAACCGTCTCCCGCAAAACCACATCCTCAGTATCTTCCCCTTTAATACGATTAGGTTGCCAGCGTGTTTTTTGGCTTAAAAACTGCTGAATGCGCCGATTAAAATAATCGGAGTGTGGCAAAAAGGCATTATATTGCTCGCTAGTGAAATAAGTATGTGTGGCGTACATCGTTGGCTTAAGGTTGGGAATATCACCTGAGGATTTATAAGTAACATAGTGCTGCCGATGTTGGTTATAGGCAGGGTTTGGACCATGCGTTGTGGGGTTATAGGGGTATGCTGTATCTTTAATATTGGTATGGGGCAAGCCAAACCCATGACCAAAAATTTCATGCCATAACGTCGTTGGTTCATGTAACCCGCCCCCTGCATGTGGTATCGCTAAACCGAGAGTATGGTAATAGAGCGAAGCGGTTAACGGTTGAATCGCCGTATAGTGGTAAATTGAATCGGTGCGATTTGCATGGTGAAATTGTGAACTGTTTAAATATGCCCAACTGATTTGCGAGTCGAGGTGATGAGGGATGTTTTCTGGGGCATCGTATTTCGGGTGAATTAAGCTTTTTGCATCATAATAAGGGGTAATGTAAGGGTGCACGCTGGGGTTTCGTGTGGTTGCGGGGAAGCTATACAGGGTGAGTTGCTTAATTGGCAATATCGCCACTGCTTCTTGCCCCCAGCTCAGTGGTGAATAGGCATAAATTCCATGCCCCTGTTGATATAGGCTATGGTTATCAACATAGGCGGTGATATGGCTATCTAATGTGACATTAGGTGAGATAAAACCATCTGAGCTGGTTTCTTGAGTCGTAATGGGTTGGTCGTTTATGACTATCTGAATAGAAACGCCAGGTTGTACCCATTCCCCCTTTATTGGTGCAGTAAAGCTTTGAGCGTGCTGGTGGTAGGCTAAAGGATTCGAAGTATTAGGGAGTGGCGTTAATTGAGAGGGTAGGTTATCAGGCCCCGTCAGAATGATTTGCTCTAATATTTCATTTTTTCTATTGCTGACAATGGCCACTAAATCAGGAGAACTCGCTGAATAGGGATGCGTGATATCCACTTTGAGCAGTGCCCAGCGGTTAGCCGTAAGGCTAAAATAAGGGTCATTTGGTGACTGCAAGTGAGTTTGTGCCAGTTGAATACTATGAACATACATATCATCAGGTGTAGGGTGATAACGCCGTTTGGGAGCTTTGTAAATCGGATCTGAAATGGTAAAAGTTCGCTTCCCAGGAATAACAACTTGGGGGGCTTCATTCGTTTGTAGATGAATAGAAATCGGCTCGGATTGATAACCATCATGGCTAATCGCGACAACGTCAAACTGATCTGCATTTGATCTCAATAGGGCTTCATGGGGGATATAGATCCACTCTCCAGTTTGTTGATCGATGACCACATCACCAAATTTAGCCTGCTCAAGAATTTGATATCGCAAAACATTATCATGTTGAGCCAATTTCCCTGTTACGGCGCCAATAATCAGCTGATTGGGAAGTTGGTGGGGGTTTTCAGCCACTAAAATCGGTAGTACTTGCTCCCCTTGTTGCTGTTTCAACTGAAATTGAGAAAAAACAACCTGCTTTCCTGTCATCTTCAGCATGTTATTTTGATATCTCACGGTGATGGGGCTTTGTTGTAACGCTGCCATCTCTTGATTAACTCTTGATTCAATTGCTTGAGCTATAGCATCCCATGATAAGTGGTGATCAAGGGCAATATCGTGCTGAGAGATAAGCGGATTACCATCAACATCATGAATGATGATTGAAAAATATTGCGTATCTCCCAATAGCTCATCGGTTAATTTCAGTGAGTTGATTGAGTTAGGGGGAAGTGTGATGGTTTGTTGAAAACCGCGATATTTCGTTGATGACAGTTGAATGTTATGGGGCTCAACAGGGGTTAATTCAGCGATTAATTTCTGTATCGATGGCGATGTTTCTTTTTGGCGGTCTTTAATAATTAATACGCTACCCCCTGTTAATTGCAGGTAGTGGCGAACCAGCTCAACCTGTTTGTCATTGGCGCTTTGCGATAAAACAACGGTGTCATAGTGGCGATGCCATTGGCCGCTGGGTAGCAGCAAATCGGCAATTTGCTCTTGAGGGTGGGGTTCACCTTCACGCCATTCATGGGGTGAATTAAAACTCTCAACAAACAGGCCTTGTTGTGGGTGAAAATTAAAACCAGAAAATGATTCTTCAGATAGGGTGCTCAGTATAAAGTGATGCTTAGTTTCTCCAATCATTCTCGGCTTATCTATTAGCCAGCTAAATAGGTCATATGATTTCTTTACGCTTTGAGATGCTGAGGGGGCTTTTTGTAATGAAGTCAACCATGGCGAACCCGTATCTAACACTGCGACTCTGCCTTTATTCCGATACAGTCCTAACTGTAATACATCCTGTTGTTTTTTTGGGTTATCCATAACCTTTCCTATTGTTAAAACTTGTCACTTTATGAGTGTATAGCGCAACGATTTTAAACAAGGAAATAGAGCCTTTCTAATTTATTATTAGTCTGATTATTGTGTTTCTATTTATTAGCGAATTGATTTTATGGAAATAAAAAAGGCGGCACCGAAGCACCACCTTTGTGACAACGAGATAAATTTTCAATCAATAATTACGCTTTATCTTCCCACTCTTGGGCACGTGCGACCGCTTTTTTCCAGCCTTCGTATTTGAAATTACGTTCAGTCGTTTCAATGCCCGGCTTAAAGACGCGTTCAATGGTCGCTTTGCTTTGCAGCTCATCGAGGTTATTCCAGAAACCCACCGCTAAACCAGCAAGGTAGGCGGCGCCCAGCGCAGTACTTTCACGCACTTCAGGGCGTTCAACTGGTGTGCCTAGAATGTCAGATTGGAACTGCATCAAGAAATTGTTTGCTACGGCGCCACCATCAACACGCAGTGCTTTTAAGCGTTCGCCAGAGTCGGCTTGCATCGCATCGAGCACATCACGAGTTTGGTAAGCGATAGACTCCAACGTTGCGCGGATGATGTGGTTACGGTTAGCGCCGCGTGTTAATCCGAAAATCGCTCCTCGGGCGTACGGGTCCCAATATGGTGCGCCTAAACCAGTGAAAGCAGGCACAACATACACGCCGTTACTGTCTTTGACTTTGGTAGCGAAATATTCAGAGTCTGTGGCTTCATCAACCAGTTTTAATTCATCACGCAGCCACTGGATAGATGCACCGCCAACGAACACCGCGCCTTCTAGGGCATAGTTCACTTCCCCTTTTGGCCCGCAAGCGATAGTGGTTAACAGACCATGGTTAGAACGAACCGCAGTTTCCCCTGTATTTAGCAGTAAGAAGCAGCCTGTTCCATAGGTGTTTTTCGCCATACCTGGTTTTACGCACAGTTGTCCATACAGTGCTGCTTGTTGGTCACCCGCCATACCTGAAATAGGAATACGTGTTCCACCTTTACCCCCAATGTTGGTTTGGCCATACACTTCAGACGACGGGCGAACTTCAGGCAACATAGCTCGTGGGATATTCAACGCTTTGAGGATTTTATCATCCCACTCTAAGTTGCGGATATTAAACAACATAGTACGAGACGCGTTAGTGTAGTCGGTCACATGTATGCGGCCTTGGGTCATTTTCCAGACTAGCCATGTATCGACGGTACCAAACAGTAATTCGCCTTTTTCAGCTCGTTCGCGAGCACCTTCGACGTGGTCTAAAATCCACTTAACTTTCGTTCCTGAAAAATAGGGGTCAACCACAAGGCCAGTATTTTGGCGAATATACTCTTCTAAATCTTTTTCATTTTGTTTGAGGTGGGTACAGAAATCCGCGGTACGGCGGCACTGCCACACAATGGCATTATAAATCGGTTTACCTGTCGCTTTTTCCCAAACAATGGTGGTTTCACGTTGGTTGGTGATACCAATCCCTGCAACTTCATCGGTACGAATATCCGCTTTGGCTAATACTTCAACCAGTGTTGAACTTTGTGATGCCCAAATTTCCATTGGGTCGTGTTCTACCCAGCCCGGCTTAGGATAAATTTGGGTGAATTCACGCTGTGAAATGCTCACAATATTCGCATCGTGGTCGAGTACGACAGCTCGAGAACTGGTTGTGCCTTGATCAAGTGCAACGATATATTTTTTTTCAATGGTGGTTTCAGTTGTCATAATTTAAGCCTGTTCCGAGGATTTTGGATTTTTGACGGATAATTTTTCTGCTTTGGTCTCTTCTTCACATACCATGCACGGTAAGTGGCGACCGATTAATTTGCGATAACCGAAGGCTCCTAGCAGACCACCGACAATCGGTGCTGTCAATGGGACAAGGAAATAAGGGATATCGCGGCCACCTGTAAAGGCGATGTCACCCCATCCAGCGAGATAAGCGACAACTTTAGGGCCGAAATCACGCGCTGGGTTGAGGGCGAAGCCTGTCAATGGGCCGAATGAACCGCCAATAACCGCGATTAAGATACCAATTAATAGTGGGGCGAGAGGGCCACGGGGTACACCATTGCCATCGTCAGTTAAGCCTAAGATTAAGCAAACGAGAATGGCGGCGATGACGACTTCAATAAAGAATGCGTGGAAGACACTAATTTGCGGAGCAGGGTAAGTCGAAAATACCCCTGCGGTGAATAAACTTTCTTGCGTACCACGGATAATGTGGTGAACTTGTTCGTAATCGAAAAAAACAGGGGAGTACATGGCGTAAACCAATGCAGCAGCACAAAAACCGCCTAGCATTTGCGCAATGATATATGGCACAACTTTGCGCTTATCAAAGCAAGCAAATAGCCACAAAGCAAGGGTTACAGCGGGGTTAAGGTGAGCGCCTGAGATACCTGCGGTGAGGTAAACGGCTAAAGCGACGCCAAACCCCCAGATAACACTAATTTCCCAGAGGCCAAGCTGCGCCCCTGCTATTCTTACGGCGGCAACGCAGCCTAAACCAAAAAATACCAGTAATGCAGTCCCTAAAAACTCCGAGATGCACTGACCAGTGAGTGATGTTGAGGTCATTTGGCTCATATGTTCTATCCTACGAAAATGAAAATGAAAATTATTGTAATGTTTTTTTAAGTTAAGATTTTCTAATCGAAAACCCTTGGCTGTAAATTTATCGTTAAAGAACATAAACGAGAAATATCGAAATTGAAAAATGCGTGTTACATCACTAAAGCGAACAAAAACAAACAAAAATAGTGATGGAATCGACCTTTGTGATGTGATCCGACCAGTGTTTTTGCAACAACAATATGCGGAATCAGATGGATGGCGCTGGACACAGAGGATCATGCTACTTACAATCGTGTTAAAGCTGATAAGGGAGACCAGAAACATGTCATTTGAAGTATTTGAGAAACTCGAATCCAAAGTTCAACAAGCGATTGATACAATCACCCTGTTACAGATGGAAATCGACGAATTAAAAGATAAAAACGGCGCATTGAGCCAAGAATTAGAAACTGCAAAATCAGGGACCGATTCATTAGTGCGTGAAAATGAGCAACTGAAACAAGAGCAACAAGCTTGGCAGGAGAGGTTGCGGACTTTGCTAGGTAAGATGGAAGAAGTGTAATTTCTCGTCATACTTCGCGTTGTAGGGGTGTTGGCTTCGTCTCTTCGCCCTAGTCACATACTTATGTATGCTCCTAGGGTCTTATCGACTTGCCGCCTACCTACAACACGAATTATTTAGAGAAATGTTTGTTATACCTCACGTTGAAGAGCGCTGGCTTCGTTTGGATACCCGAATCACATACTCGTGTATGCTCATCGGGATATCCTTCACTTGCCGCCTACCTGTGACTCGAATTATTTTGGAGTAAGTTTTCTGAGAGATGTGAAAAGTGAGTGAAAAAACAGAAAGCGGAAGACAGAACAAAAAAGAAAAAGGCAGATGTTGGAATCTGCCTTTTTTATTGAATTTGATGGGGCTTATTCGTCAATCTCTTCGTCAAATTCACTCTCTGTCGTTTCTTGGGTGAGGGGTTCTTCAGACAAAATCATACCGGTATTATCCGCATACAGATAATCACCCGAGAAGAACGTAACGCCACCAAAGTTAACGCGGATATCGCTTTCGCCGATACCTTCATCAGGGCAGCCCGCTGGCATCGCAGCGATGGCTTGAATGCCAAGGTCGAGTTCCATCAGAGCATCAACTTGACGCACGGCACCATAAACCACAATGCCTTCCCAATGGTTATCAACAGCTAACCTTGCCACTTCGGCATCGATTAACGCTTTACGGACAGAACCGCCACCATCAACGAGTAGAATACGGCCAGCGCCTTCTTCTTCCAGCAAATCATACAGGAGGCCGTTATCTTCAAAGCACTTCACTGTAATGATTTGACCGCCAAATGAAGTACGTCCACCAAAGTTGGAGAAAAGAGGTTCTACCACGTTAACGCTTTCTTGGTATATATCGCAGAGTTCGGAAGTATCATATTTCATAGGATTTAGGTCTTTTTTTGCTGCAAGAGAATACCAGTATATCCCTTTTGATCCGCACTTGGCAAAATTCCCCGCCTAAAAATAGGCGGAAAAAGTCAAAAAATGGTCAAATAACGCAGGTTATTTACTCATTACCACGCCAATAGCGAATAAAACGTTCGTCACAAGGGCGGCTTTAACCATGTTCTCAAGAAGAGGGCGCATCCCTTCTGGGGTCGGATCGGTTAGAACGCGACGGAGGTGATTGAGCAGTACTGGAACTGCCAATAAGAATAACCAACCACTCCACCCTGATAGGTAGATAAGTTTAAATAACACTAAACACAAGATGGCAACGATGATAATAATTGCATGGTAAATACGTGCACCTTGTGGCCCTAAACGCACCGCTAAGGTGTTTTTCCCTGCTTTGATATCATTTTCAATATCACGCATATTGTTGATATTTAATACGGCGACAGAAAGCAGTCCACATGCTGTTGCAGGCAGTACGGTGATGATGTTGAATGTATTGGCTTGCAAATAATAGGTGCCAATAACACTTAGCCAACCAAAGAAAATTAAAACAGAGATGTCGCCTAACCCCAGATAGCCATAGGGTTTTTTGCCCACGGTATAGGTAATCGCAGCAACAATCGCCACGAGGCCTAGCGCAAGAAAGCCAAAGGCATCTTCGGGCTTTTCGCAGGCGACAATAATCAACAATAAGCCAGATAAGCAGGCGGCGGTGATATTAAGTTTCAGCGCTTTTTTCATATCCGCTTGGGTAATCACCCCTTTTTGCATTCCACGTAGTGGCCCAATGCGCTCAGCGGTATCTGACCCTTTCACAGCATCGCCGTAATCATTCGCAAGGTTCGATAAAATTTGCAATAAGCCTGCTGTAATCAGCGCAAGCAGGGCGACAGGCCATTTAAAGTTACCTGTTAGATAGGTGAGTGCAGAGCCAGTGACAATGGCGATAACCCCGAGAGGTAGGGTTTTAGGGCGAAGACTTTCAATCCAAGCTTGTTTACGACTTATTGTTGTGGATGTCGGCTGCATGCAGTTACCTATAATTCAAACTCTTTGAGATGCGTTTTTATCAATGTAATAACCTACTGCATGAAGGAATATCTGGGTATATTCAATGCAATGGGCTGAATATTTCATAGAAAAAAGTGCAGCGATAAAAGCTGCACTTTAGTCGATGTATATTAAGGATACATGAAAACCTGATAATTAATAAGATTATAAAATAAATCTGCTCAAGTCTTCGTCCGCAACTAGCTCATCTAAGTGCTGTTTCACGTATTGCGCATCAATTTGGATGGTCTGGCCATTACGGTCGCTCGCATCAAAAGAGATGTCTTCCATTAAACGCTCAAGCACTGTATGCAGGCGGCGTGCACCGATGTTTTCGGTAGACTCATTGACCTGCCATGCCGATTCCGCAATTTTACGGATACCGTCAGTTGTGAACTCAATATTCACGCCTTCAGTCGCCATCAGCGCTTTATATTGTTCCGTTAAAGAGGCATTTGGCTCCGTTAAGATACGCACAAAATCTTCAGTGGTCAGTGCTTGTAACTCAACACGAATTGGCAAACGGCCTTGCAATTCAGGAATTAAATCCGACGGGCTAGAGACTTGGAACGCACCAGAGGCAATAAACAGGATATGGTCAGTTTTTACCATACCGTGTTTAGTGGAAATAGTACAACCCTCGATAAGTGGCAGTAAGTCACGCTGTACCCCTTCACGAGAAACATCAGGCCCTGAGCTTTGCCCACCGCGTTTACAGATTTTGTCGAACTCATCGATAAACACGATACCGTTTTGCTCAACGGCTTCGATAGCTTGTTCTTTTAACTCTTCTGGGTTAACGAGCTTGGCCGCTTCTTCTTCCACCAGCAGTTTGAATGCCTCTTTGATTTTCATCTTACGAGGTTTCTGTTTTTGTCCTGCGAGGTTTTGGAACATTGATTGCAGCTGGTTGGTCATCTCTTCCATGCCGGGAGGTGCCATAATTTCAACGCCCATTGGCGATGCAGCGACTTCAATCTCAATTTCTTTATCGTCTAACTGACCTTCACGTAATTTTTTACGGAAAGTTTGGCGTGCTGGCGAATGCTCGTCTGTTGGTTCAGATTGGCCCCAGTTGTTTTTCGCGGGTGGAATTAATACATCCAGAATGCGCTCTTCCGCCATTTCTTCCGCGCGATAGCGGTTTTTTTCAATGGATTGCAGACGCACCATTTTCACTGCGGAGTCAGTTAAATCACGGATAATGGAGTCGACTTCTTTACCCACATAACCGACTTCAGTAAATTTGGTTGCTTCAACTTTGATAAATGGCGCATTGGCTAATTTTGCAAGGCGGCGGGCAATTTCAGTTTTACCGACCCCTGTTGGGCCAATCATCAGAATATTTTTCGGTGTAACTTCATGGCGTAACACTTCGTTTAACTGCATACGGCGCCAGCGGTTACGCAGGGCTATCGCAACAGAACGTTTAGCTTTGTTTTGGCCAATAATATGATTGTCGAGTTCGCTGACAATTTCGCGTGGAGTCATTTCGGACATGCTAACAATCCTTATGATTTTGAAGAAATTTCTTCAAAGTTGACATTATGGTTGGTGTAAATACAGATATCACCCGCAATGGCGAGTGCTTTTTCCGCGATTTCTTTCGCGCTTAAATCTGTATTTTCTAACAGTGCACGTGCGGCAGATTGTGCATAAGGACCACCTGAACCGATAGCGATCAAATCGTTTTCTGGCTGAACGACGTCACCATTACCAGTAATGATGAGGGAGGTATGTTCATCCGCTACGGCAAGCAGTGCTTCCAGCTTGCGTAGCATACGGTCTGTGCGCCAATCTTTAGCGAGTTCTACGGCCGCTTTGGTTAAATGGCCTTGGTGCAGTTCGAGTTTGCGTTCGAACAGTTCAAAAAGCGTGAATGCGTCTGCGGTGCCACCGGCAAATCCGGCAATGACTTTATCATTATAGAGACGGCGAACTTTGCGGACATTGCCTTTCATGACGGTATTACCCATCGTCGCCTGTCCATCACCACCAATTACGACCTGGCCATTACGGCGAACACTTACGATTGTTGTCATGAGTTAGCCCCTGGTTTTATTACAAAAAAATGCAGTTGAGTTTTATTTTCGAGAGACAAAACCCAAGTGATAGTTGTTGATTAGCTATCACTTGGACTAGGTTGAAGATAAAAACAACCGCTCATGAGTGCGTTAAAACAGTAGATGGGGTGGGGGATGGGGTTTTTCAACCCCCTGATGCACGAAGAATACAACCGGAAACGCCAACACCTGCTGCGCGGTCGCGCATTTTCTCTGCGGTTGACTTGGAATAAGGGCCAAGAACAATGCGATGCCAGCCACCACCTTCGGTCACTCTGCTTTCAATCCCAGCAAACGCTAATGTTGCACGAACAGACTCCGCTTGGTCGGCAGTACGGAATGAGCCACATTGTACCAACATGTTTTGCATGTTATTGGCAGGTTTTGGCTCCGCGGGTGTCGCTGGCTGTACTGGGGCAATTGGCGCGGCAGGGCGAGTTTCTGGTTTCGGTTCAGTATTCACAATGGGTTTGCGTTGAACAGGTTCAATCGGTTGAGCTGGCTCATTAATGATCACTTGCGAACGTGGAACAGGCTTGCCATTGGACGGAACCTCTTGCAGGTTTGTCACGGGTTGGCGCCTATCGGAGTCCATTTGCTCTAATAGCTGGCGTTGTTCAGGGGTTAAATCTGAAGGGCGCAGAATATTATTACCCGAGCTAGGTTGCTGGGTACTTGGCAAATCAACGCCGCGGCGTTCTAATTCTTTAATATAGCGCCAGCGTTCTTCAGGTTTAGGAGGAAGCGTGCTACCCGCAGGTGCTGAAGGCGTGGCAACTTGCGGCTGCGGCGCATCCTTTTTATTGTGGGTGATATAAAACAGGCCGCCAACAAATAGCACAACAATCGCGACTGCAACAACCAATGTGGTCATTGGTAGCCCTTGTGCTTTTTTTGATTTCCCTTTGCCTTTTTTACGGGCGGCTGACCGCCCTCGAGCTACATAATCTTTTTGTGCCACGCTATTAATTCACTAGTTATCAATTGTTAGCCATCATTTGGATTAACATGTTACTTAACCTGAACAATTTTGACTAGCTTTTAGGCGCTTTTGTGCTCTCTCTGATGATTAAATCAGAATCTAGGAGACGCGAACCCGGTGTTACGTTGTTGCCATGGATCTGTTCGAGCAATAATTGCATTGCATGATGACCAATTTCTGCGCGAGGTTGGTTCACGGTAGTTAATGCAGGCAACGTATATTTTGCTTGCTCTAGATTATCGAAGCCGACAAACGATAAATCATCCGGTAGGGTTAAGCCCATTTTTTTGGCTTGCCACATTGCGCCAATCGCCATGATATCACTTTGGCAAAAAATCGCAGTGGGTGGCTCAGGGAGTGATAACAGCGACTTCACCGCTTCAGCACCGCCTTCATGGGTAAAATCACCGCGAATAATATATTCTTCCCGCAGTTTTTCCCCTGTTCTCAGCATCGCTTTTTTGTAGCCTTCTAAACGGTATTGGCTCAGTGGCATATGCGATGGGCCTGCAATACAGGCGATCAGCTTGTGGCCTTGTTTTTGCAGGTAATGCGTCGCATTAAATGCCGCGGTTAAGTTATCGATATGCACCGTAGGCAGTTTTAATTCAGGGGCAAACTCATTCGCCATCACAATTGGTGGGAGGTTTTTTTGCTCTTCCGTCGAAATATCGAACGGGATATTAGAACCGAGCAACACCATGCCATCAATTTGTTTAGTAATAATCAGATTAATAAAGGCATTTTCTTGTTTTTCTTGGTGCTTACAGTCACCAATCAACACAAAATAACCTTCTTGCGCGGCAATTTCTTCAATGCCACAGACCACATCACTAAAAAATGGGTCACGGATATTGGGAACGAGTACAAGAATCGTTTTTGATTCATTGCGTTTATAGCTTCTTGCTAAGTTGTGAGGATAGTAGCCAACATCCATAACCGCTTGTTCGACTTTCTGGCGGGTCTGTAGGGAGACCTTTTCAGGGTTCATTAATGTTCTGGAGACCGTCGCTGTCGAAACGCCCGCGGCACTAGCAACATCTTTCATTGTTGCCGTGTTATTGTGTTTTTTACTTTCCACAACGCCTTCCTTAGATTGATTTAATCGTTTGCTTTTTTGAATGGCGCAAGCACGTCATTATTTATGATTAGAAGTTATTCTAATTAGATTCTCAATAATATCTGTTACCTAGTTTGCATAAAAAGTGTGACACGCATCATTTTTTAGAGCTGCTTCGCAAATTTCAAAAATAATTTAAGGGATTAAAAGATAAGTGAATCTCAAGTTGGTCGAAATTCACACAAAACAGGGCGTTTTATACAAAAAAAAGATAGTTCACAATATCAACAAACTGGAAGCGGAAAAGCGAAAGATTACTTATTGGACACTAAGGGTAAAATAAAATTTACCCTTTAAATTCGGTAATGCTTTAGCCATCCGTTGGGTCGACATCCACATTCCATTTTACTTTGCGGCTTTCTGGCTGTTTGAGAATTTCAGGTAATAATTGCGCCATAAAGTGTTGTAAGTAAGGGCGTGATGGGTGCTGTAGCAGGAGCTGCCAGCGGAAACGACCACCCCGTTTTGCTTGAATCGACGGAGATGGCCCTAAAATCCACAGTTTTGTATCACTTTGTGGGTGCTCAGTGATGTACTGACGGACATTTTGTAAGAATTGCCGCGAGTCTTGGTTATTGTGATCTTCAGAGCGGATCAAAATATGGTTGGTGTAAGGCGGGAGCATTGCCACATGGCGCTCTTCCATTGCTTCTTGAGTAAATGCATCATAACCACTTTCCAATAACGTCAGCAGCAAAGGGTGCTCGGGGTGGTGCGTTTGTAAAAAGACTTCCCCTTGCTTGCCTGCACGACCGGCACGTCCTGAAACCTGTACATATAGCTGAGCAAAACGCTCCGCGGCGCGAAAATCACTGGAAAACAACGCACCATCGACGTCCAGTAATGCCACTAAAGTGACATCGGGGAAATGGTGCCCTTTCGCTAACATTTGCGTGCCAATCAAAATACGTGCACCGCCTTCGTGTACTTGGTTTAAGTGCTGCTCAAGTTCCCCTTTTCGGCTGGTCGTGTCACGGTCAATACGTGTGACAGGGGTATCTGGGAACAGCTCGGATATGCCTTCTTCAAGCTGTTCTGTTCCCATCCCAACAGGCACTAAATGTGTTGAACCACATTGTGGGCATTGCCGAGGCACTGGGCGCTGGCTATCACAGTGGTGGCAGCGTAGCTGGTGGAAGTTTTGGTGCAACGTATAGTAATGGTCGCAGCGTTGGCACTCGGCAATCCAGCCGCATTCATGGCAAATCAAAGCGGGGGAATAACCACGGCGATTTAAAAACAAAATCACCTGATTATTTTGTGCTAGATGCTCTTTGATGTGCTGGATAAGTAAGTGTGAAAGACCAAATTTCAGTGGTTGGCCTTTTAAATCAATTAAATGCTGCGTTGCAGGACGAGCATTCCCCGCACGAATGGTCAGATTAAGCTGGCGGTATTTTTGCTGCTTCACATTGAGCAAGGTTTCGAGTGAAGGGGTTGCGGTACCCATCACAATGGGGATGTTATTTTTTTTCGCGCGAAAAACGGCTAAGTCCCGTGCGTGGTAACGCCAGCCATCTTGCTGTTTATATGAACTGTCGTGCTCTTCATCGATAATAATAATGCCAAGGTTGGCAAAGGGGGTAAAAAGAGCAGAACGCGTGCCAATAATGATGGCTGTTTGGCCTAACTTAGCGCGTAACCAGACGGCTAAACGCTCGCTATCATTAAGTGCTGAATGCAGCACATCCACAGGGGCGTTAAACCGTTCGCGGAATCGGTTAATGGTTTGTGGTGTTAAACCAATTTCAGGTACTAAAACAAGCGCTTGTTTTCCTTGCGCCAGCACATTCTCGAGCACACTCAAATAAACTTCCGTTTTCCCTGAGCCGGTGATCCCCGCCAGTAGCCAAGGTGAAAACTCATCGTCTTGAGCGCGTATTGCCCCGACAGCCGTGGCTTGTTCGCTATTTAGACGTAACCGTTCACCACAGACTTCAAAAGTTGGCTGCCATTTTTCGGCGCTTGGCTGTACAGGGTGCAACTCGATATAATCTTTCTTTTTAAGGGATTGCAGGGCGCTTTCACTGATTTCAAGCTCACTGACTTGATGACGATAAACTGCGCGGCGCTTGAGCAACGCTAACGCTTGTTGCTGTTTGGGCGATCGCTTAAATTCATTGAGATCGGCTGCGATCCCCGTTTCAGTCACTTGCCATTGCCAGATTGGCGTAAACTCAGCCGCTTTTCCTTGGCGCAGTAAAGTCGGTAAGGCATGAAAGAGCACTTCACCTATTGGGTAATGGTAATATTGAGAAGACCATAATAAGAGTTGCCACACATCATCAGGAAACAGCGTTTGCGTGTCGAGAACCAGTTCGATGGTTTTAAGCTGGTCTTCTGCAAATTCGCTTTTATCACTATGTTTGACCACGATCCCAAGGGCTTGGCGTTTACCAAATGGCACCATCACGCGGCTCCCCACGACAGGAAGCGGCATGTTATCTGGGAGTCGATAATCAAAAGTGCGGTTCAAAGGAACAGGTAAAGCCACCTGAACGACGATCATAACTGGATTTCCGTCTGTTTTTTGTTCGATGTTAAGCGCGATAGCCAACTAGAATATCACAAAATTTACGCGTTTTTCATTGCGTGGCAAATAGAATTTCTGTATGATCCGCCGCCTTTGGTACTTAATTTTACCAATACATTAAATTCAATCAACACGACGTGTGGTGTCCGGCGTTAGGGCTGGAATGGCGACACGGCCTTATTAGAGGTTCTCCCATGAAAAAAGGTATTCACCCTAAATACGAAGAAATTACTGCAACTTGTTCTTGCGGTAATGTAATGAAAATTAATTCAACTGCTGGTCACTCGCTGAACCTGGACGTTTGTGGTAACTGCCACCCGTTCTACACTGGTAAACAGCGTGATGTTGCGACTGGTGGTCGTGTTGATCGCTTTAACCAACGTTTCAGCATCCCAGGTTCTAAGAAATAATCGAACTTGTGAAATGCGAAAAAAAGGGAAACTGAGTTTCCCTTTTTTAATGCCTGAAATATGACTAAAAGTGTTATTCGCCCTTCGCCATATATTGTGGTCTGTTCCTACCAGTGATAAGAATAACTTAAACCAACATTAACACTGTCATGTTTGTAGTCAGTTTGTTGCCACCCAACCATTGTACGAACGGTTGAATTTTTAGTGACATTAACATTGAGTCCAGCAGAAACATAAGGGTTCACAGTGCGTTCAGCTCCTTTATCATAGGCGTATGCACCGATGTAAGGAATATAACCTGTGAATGCATCTCGGTCGCTATTCAATTTGATATCTGTACCAATTTTGCCATCTAATTGGAATATCTCATTGATATTATGTTTGATATTCATACCCAGCTGTACATCAGTACGTTTGTTGCCCATACGGCCATATTCTGCGGCAAACTCTGCACTTTTATGCTCTGTATAGCTACTACGGCTCATCTTTTTATGGGATAGCGCGATTTCAGGTATGAATTGTGTTTGAGGTGTCACAGATATACCATAGCCAACACTCAGGCGGGCTTGGTAGCCTTTGATAGTGGCATTTCCTTCTCCCGCTTCTGTATTCGTTAGTGTATCACGTGTAATGTTGACACCCTGGTTTAAATAAGAAGCAGATAAATCAGCGTATAAGCCATCATTATTACGGTTTTGTTGGTAGCGGGTAAATAAGCCAACTGCAGGCCGATTATTGCTTCGAGTGTCATAGTTATCTGCTAAAGTTGTGCTATGAGCAAAATTAACGGCAGCGCCTACTGTCCAGTTTTCTGCTGGTAAACGTAACGCACTATACAGGCCTGTGGCGATGCGGTGGCTATCGCTTAAGCTGTCATATTGGGAAAAAAGGCCAACGCAGTAGTCACTTTCGCCTAATTGGCAACGGCTATTGCTTAACGTATTTAAGCTGCTTTGATAAAGGTCGAGGACTTTAAATCCTCGATTTGCTGTACGGGACATAGCTTGGCTTGAATTGGTCGCATCTACAGTGACAACACTCGGATCAGTCTTTGAGCCTTTTATTTTCCAAAGGGTAGCGTGAATATCTCCTTCATCCGTATTGGCCGCGCCAACAATAATGAGGCCATCGGCAGAAGTGGCATATGCTGTTGATGAGCCACTGTTATCGGACGCTAATGTCCCTAAGCCAACCATGCCTGTTTTCTCTGACCAACGATAGGCTTGATTATCACCGCTATCAGTATTTGCTTCTCCAACAATAATAGTGCCGTCTTCAGTCATGTCTAAGGCGGTGGAGAACCCTGAGCCGTTTTTATCTAAAGATCCTAGCCCAACCATGCCTGTTTTTTCTGTCCAACGAAATGCTTGCCGCCCTTGACCACGGTCTGTATCTGCATCACCAACAATAACGGAACCATCTTTTGAGACAAAATCAGCATCAGAATAACCACTTTTATCGGCTCTAAGCGTACCAAGGCCAATCATTCCCGAACCTTCTGTCCATCTAAAAGCATTACTTGCACCGTTATCAACGTCTGATGAGCCTGTGATCACTTGGCCATTTGCAGAGGCGCCATTAGCGGCTGAGTTACCAGAACCATCGGATTTAAGAGTGCCTAAATTCGTCATGCCTGTTTTTTCTGTCCAGCGGAAGGCATTCATTGCTCCGTGGTCGGTGGAAGAATCTCCTACAATTGTTGAACCGTCGGCTGAAATGCCATTAGAATCAGACCTCCCTGCGTTGCCTGTTTCAAGTGTGCCTAAATTCCGCATACCAGTACTTTCTGTCCAAACAAATGCAGATGCACTGTTTATTCCTGTTGATACTTGGCCAGTAATAACTTTGCCATCATTAGAAATAGATTGAGCATAAGAATGCCCATTTGGGTTTAAGCTTTCCATTCCGTTCTTTTCTGTCCAACGAAATGCTTGGCCAAATCCATTATCTGTTTCTGAATAGCCTATAATCACAGAGCCATCTTTTGACATACCATTGGTTGTTGCTGCACCACTATTATCAGATTTTAGTGTGCCTAAATTAACCATGCCACTTTTTTCAGTCCAACGAAAAATATTATCTCTTTGAGTATTGGTTGAAATTGTTCCAAGGATAACTTTACCATCGGCAGATATATGAACTGCTTCAGAATTAAGCCCTTTTCGATTATCTAAGCTTATTTTCTTTTCTATTTCTAGAGGTTTATTTGTTGCATAACTTTGAGCTGTTAATATTGAAATACCAATAGCAACTAGCACACTGATTTTATTTTTTTTCATAATATTTCGCATAATAAAAAGAAGTAGATTAAAGTAATTAGTTACTAAGGTTATTATCGTTAAAATAAACGAGTAAATAACGTGATAACTATTTTGTTATTATAATCCAACATAAATCAAATTTGCTGTTATACCTTGATTCTTTTTAGAAATAAAAAGAATGAGCTAAAATTATTGGTGAGATAATATATTTTAATGAGTATATAAAAGAAAAAAGTTAGATATAGGTGTTTTATCTTAACTTTGAGGTTTGTTTTCAATATTGAGATTATGTAAATAAGAAAAATATTAAATTAATTTTTTCGATAATGACTATTTTCTGATGAGTATGTAACACGTAACACAATGAAAAAATACGCATTAAATTTAATGAGCATAATAAGTGCTCGTTTTTTACGAAAAAATAAATATATTTAAGGATCATGTAATTGAAAAGTGTGAATTATTGATATTAAAACTTAAATTTGTGAGTAAATTTAAATTTTAATACCAATAATGCTTAGTGAGTTCATTAATTTAAGACACTAAGCATTCAGTATAATCATCAACGCTTACGGCACGGTGCTGGTGCGTATTGCGTATCTGCTGGGAACGGGTTGGCTTCACAATCGGGTAATTCTTCACGGACTTCAAAGAGTGCGAAACCAATAACACCAATATTCCGTTCATCGCCTTGGGCATTTTGGTTCACATAGGATTCTTCAGGGGCGGCAAAGCGGAATGCAGCAACTTGGTCTTGGCTTTTACGAAAACCTTCAATAGTGACTTCACTTCTTGGGCGAATTAAATATCCGCTATTTTGATAAGAACCCGCGCGGCCATTTAATACATCAATCCCATCGACGCTTGTTACGACCTCATAAATGCGATTTCTATCGGTATTTTTGATGGTTAATTGATACCGTTGGCCTTCTTGTGCAGGCAAAATATATTGACCTTGGTTATTACGGTACATCGGCATCTTACGGCCACGTTCATTTGTCACCTGAATTTCGATAGGGGATAACGCGATATAATTCATGGTTTGAATATTATTCGGAACGCGTTCGCCACGGTAATAGATAGCGGCAGTATCAAAAGGAGTATTGGTTAAGCGTGTGGCATTAACGGTGGTGACCGCAGAATTGACATCCTCCCCCCATTTTGTCCCAAGCTTTTTCGCTGAAGCTTGAGATTCTGCAACATCTTTATAGTCTTGGGACTCTACATATGGGCGATTCCCACACCCTGCAGTGACCATCATTACGCCGCTTAGTAGTCCTATTAAAGCCAGATTGTATTTATTCATTGCGCGACCCTTCGTGATTTTAATTATTAGCTATAGATATGGATTAATAGCCAAAAGTGTAGAGTGTGCGAGTGAATAAAGCCTGAGGGGGATTCTGAATTAAACATAATTCAGAGGAATCTAGCGGGTTTTTTGTCTAGATAGAGGCACTACGCCACGGGGATGGTGGCGTAGTACGGATTTTGGAATGCGTAAGTCTCGTCGTAAGAATTAATATTCCCACGTTTCTGGGTCGATACCCAATTCGCGCATAATTTCTTTTGCGGCTTCAGGGATCTCGTCATTGCGCTCTTTACGCAGATCTTCATCATTTGGCAGTGGTTGGCCGGTGAATGCATGTAAAAATGCTTCACACAGTAATTCACTGTTAGTGGCATGACGTAAGTTGTTAATCTGACGACGAGTACGTTCGTCAGTTAAAATTTTGAGTACCTTCAACGGAATAGATACTGTAATTTTTTTTACTTGCTCACTCTTTTTGCCATGTTCAGCATACGGACTGACATATTCACCATTCCATTCAGCCATGAGATACCTTGGATATTTTCAGTAATAATAAAAAATAATATGCATATTCTTTTTCATAGAAACTTATTCTAAGCTCTAAATCGAAAAAAACGGCATATATGTTAGGCGCGACTTAACGTAGTTTATCACAAAATGTTATGTAAAATTAACGAGCTAAGTCCACTTATGCGATTGACTATCAATTTACACATAATTATTAGGGCTGATTATTCCATTACTTGATATAAACGTAAAGAGGTTTAGACGTCTAGATATGTTGACGTCTAAACATCCGATGGGTATGATTTGATCTATCACTGTTCAGGAGAAGCGTTTATGACTTACAAGCCGTCAACCATCGCAATTCATAATGGATTAAATGAAGACCAACAATTTGGTTGCGTAGTGCCTCCCATTTATTTATCTAGCACTTATAATTTTACTGACTTTAATGAGCCCCGCGCCCATGATTATTCACGCCGTGGTAACCCCGGTCGTGATATTGTGCAAAAAACATTGGCGCAACTGGAAGGCGGCAGCGGTGCGGTGATGACAAACAGCGGTATGTCGGCGCTTCACCTGATTTGCACTGTGTTTTTACGTCCGGGGGATTTATTAGTCGCCCCTCATGATTGTTACGGTGGTAGTTATCGTTTATTTAACAGCCAACATGAGCGCGGGGCATACCAAGTTCAATTTGTTGATCAAAGTGATGAGGTGGCGTTAAAAGCGGCGCTGGCGAAAAAACCAAAATTAGTCCTCATCGAAACGCCAAGTAACCCGTTATTAAGAATTTTTGATATCCAGCAAATTGCTCAATTAGCCCACGAAGCGGGGGCATTAGTAGTGGTGGACAATACGTTTTTGAGTCCAGTACTTCAGCAGCCTATTTCACTCGGTGCCGATTTTGTGGTGCATTCGTGTACAAAATACCTTAATGGTCACTCAGATATTGTGGCAGGGGTAGTGGTTGCAAAAGAGGAGAAATGGGCAATAGAATTAGCCTGGTGGGCCAATAATATTGGTGTAACAGGTGGGGCGTTTGATAGCTATTTATTATTAAGGGGTATTCGAACCTTGTCCCCGCGTATTTTACAGCAACAACAAAATGCGCATGAAATCGTAAAATATCTTAAAGCTCAGCCTTTGGTCAAAAAATTGTATTATCCTGCATTGAAAGATCATCCGGGCCATGAAATTGCACTCAAACAGCAAAAAGGGTTTGGGGCGATGCTAAGTTTTGAATTTGCAGGTGATGAGGCTCAACTACGCCATTTCTTGCGTGCACTAAAGCTGTTTACATTAGCCGAATCATTGGGTGGGGTCGAAACCTTGATTTCACATACAGCAACAATGACCCATGCAGGGATGTCAGCACAGGCGCGTTTCGAGGCTGGCATTACAGACAGTTTATTGCGTATTTCAGTCGGGATTGAAGATGCGCAGGATTTAATTGCAGATTTAGACCAAGCATTTAAGGTTGCGGCACAACGTTAGCGGAGTTTTTGATGAGTGTACTAACAGCGGTTGAGGTGGCACCTTGTCACCGTCAGTTACATAAGTTTGGGGGAAGTAGTCTCGCGGATGCAAAGTGTTACCAGCGAGTTGCGACTATTATGGCAAATTATAGCCAACCCGGTGATTTAATGGTGGTTTCCGCAGCTGGCAGTACAACTAATCAATTGATTAATTGGCTAAAGCTGAGCCAAAGTGATCGCATATCAGCCCATCAGGCACAGCAGTCTTTACGTCGTTACCAACTGGATTTAATCGAAAGCCTTCTTCCTGAAAAACAAGCAGCAGTATTGAGCCAGCTATTTATTGAAGATTTAGAACGTTTAAGCGCATTGCTTGACCAACCGATTAACGATGCAACGTATGCCGAAGTTGTTGGGCATGGTGAAATTTGGTCAGCGCGTTTGATGTCAGAAGTGTTAGCACAAACAGCGATGCCAAGTGCATGGTTGGATGCACGTTTATTTCTACGTGCAGAGCGTGCCGCGCAGCCACAAGTTGATGAAATACAGTCTCGTTATTTGCTACAGCAACAGTTAACGCAATTGCCTAATCGCCGTATTGTTGTGACTGGGTTTATTTCACGTAATCAACAGGGTGAAACTGTTCTTTTGGGGCGTAATGGGAGTGACTATTCCGCGACTCAAGTGGGTGCACTGGCTGATGTGGCGAAAGTAACCATTTGGAGTGACGTTGCTGGGGTGTACAGTGCGGATCCCCGTAAAGTGAAAGATGCGTGTTTGCTGCCTTTATTACGTCTTGATGAAGCAAGTGAATTAGCGCGACTTGCAGCCCCTGTTCTGCATACGCGCACGTTACAGCCTGTATCGGTGAGTAATATCGATTTGCAACTCAGATGCAGTTACCAGCCAGAACAAGGTTCCACAAAAATTGAGCGTGTTTTGGCGTCTGGTGCAGGGGCAAAAATTGTCACCAGTCATGATGATGTGTGCTTAATTGAGTTACGTATTGCGGCCAGTCGTGATTTCAAACAAATCTGCAAAGATGTGGATTTATTGCTCAAACGTGTTCAGTTACGCCCACTTGCGCGGGGAATTCATGATGACCGTGCGCTAATTCAGCTTTGTTATACCTCTGAAATTGTTGAAAGTGCGCTAAATGTGCTTGAAGAAGCGGCTTTACCGGGGTCGTTATCCTTACGGGAAGGCTTTTCTTTAGTCGCTTTAGTTGGTGCGGGTGTGTGTAAAAAGCCGCTACATAGCCACCGTTTCTATGAAGAGCTTAAAGGCCAACCGGTCGAATTTATTTGGCACTCTGAAGATGCCATTAGCCTAGTTGCCGTGCTGCGCACTAACCAAACTGAGCACCTGATCCAAGGCATGCACCAAAGCTTATTCCGCGCCGAAAAGCGCATTGGCTTAGTGTTGTTTGGTAAAGGGAATATTGGGGCGCGCTGGTTAGAGCTTTTTGCCGCAGAACAACACAATATCTCTGCTCGCAGTGACTTTGATTTTGTGTTGGCAGGCGTGGTGGATAGTCGCCGTAGTTTATTGAATTATCAAGGTATCGACCCAAGTCGTGCATTAGCGTTTTTTGATGATGAAGCCGTCGAACATGAAGATGATAACTTGTTCCTGTGGATGCGTTCACACCCTTATGATGACTTAGTGGTTCTCGATGTCACTGCTAGTGAAGCATTGGCGGAGAGCTATGTGGATTTTGCAAGTTACGGTTTCCATGTGATCAGCGCCAATAAAATCGCTGGGGCGGCACAAACAGAGCAATATCGCCAAATTCGTGATGCCTTCTCAAAAACAGGCCGTCACTGGTTGTATAACGCAACGGTGGGGGCAGGGTTACCCATCAACTATACTGTGCGCGATTTAAAAGAAAGTGGTGATGGGATCTTAGCCATTAGCGGTATTTTCTCGGGCACATTGTCTTGGCTATTTTTGCAATTTGATGGCTCAGTACCCTTTAGCGAACTTGTCGAGCAGGCATGGCAACAGGGCTTAACGGAGCCTGACCCACGCATTGACCTTTCAGGGCAAGACGTGATGCGCAAGCTGATTATTCTAGCGCGTGAGGCCGGTTATGATATCGAACCCGATGAAGTGCGTGTTGAATCACTTGTGCCGAAACAAGCACAGACAGGCTCTTTAGATGAGTTTTTCGAAAATAGTGCAATCATCAATGAGCAAATGCAGCAACGCTTAGAAGCGGCGCAAGAGCTCGGGTTAGTGCTGCGTTATGTTGCGCGGTTTGATGCGGTGAAAGGGAAAGCGAAAGTGGGCGTGGAAGCGGTAAAACCCGACCACCCACTGGCCTCATTATTACCGGGGGATAACGTTTTTGCTATCGAAAGTCGCTGGTACCGTGATAACCCATTAGTGATCCGTGGCCCAGGAGCGGGGCGCGATGTCACCGCTGGGGCAATTCAGTCAGATTTAAACCGACTTTCCCAATTGTTGTAGTGATTTTTTGCGTGTATTGGTGCTCTTATTTTTATACAGAGCGCCAATACATCATGAAATTTTTTAATTCTCGCCCTTTTTTCCCTCTTTTTATTCTGATGATTTAATTCTTCAACATTATTCATGTCTTAAAAGTGCTGAATCGACGATATATTGCGCTGAAACAATACTTAAATAAGAAAAATTAATAAAAATAAGGCTGTAATTAAATTTCAGAAAAATCCCCCAAAGCCATTTTTTTCTGATATGAATATACACTCAAGGGTAAATTTAGCGGGCTGCATCACAAAACGACAACTCTAACGCAGCCGACTGAAATTTTGTTACAGGAAACAGGTCGCAGTCTGTTAACCGTGCTTAGTGCGGGGATGCATTCTGCCAGAAGCACAAGGTCAGGAGTCTCATGAATCAGCAATATTCCGCAATGCGCAGTAATGTCAGTATGCTGGGTAAGCTACTCGGCGATACCATCAAGGAAGCACTAGGCGAGGACATACTTGATAAAGTTGAATCCATTCGTAAGCTTTCCAAATCCTCCCGTGCAGGTAATGAAGTTCAGCGCCAAAAGTTGCTGATGACATTGCAAAACCTCTCGAATGATGAATTGCTTCCCGTTGCAAGGGCATTTAACCAATTTTTAAACCTGACTAACGTGGCTGAGCAATACCACAGTATTTCTCCACACGGTGAAGCTGCAAGCAACCCAGTGGCATTGAAAAAATTATTCAGCCGCTTAAAAGACAAAAGCTTTACCGATAACGATATTCAAAAAGCGGTGGAGCAGCTATCCATTGAGCTAGTGTTAACCGCGCACCCCACTGAAATTGCGCGCCGTACACTGATCCACAAACTGGTTGAGGTAAATAATTGTTTATCGCAACTCGACCACGACGATATTGCTGATTACGAACGCAATAATATTATGCGTCGTCTGCGCCAATTAGTGGCTCAATCATGGCATACGGATGAAATCCGTAAAATTCGCCCAACGCCAATTGATGAAGCAAAATGGGGCTTTGCGGTTGTTGAAAACTCGTTGTGGGAAGGTGTCCCTGCATTTTTACGTGAGTTTAATGAGCAACTGGAAGAGTCTATCGGGGCTGTTCTCCCTGTCGAAGCCAACCCAATCCGCTTTACATCATGGATGGGCGGCGACCGCGACGGTAACCCAAATGTGACAGCTGATGTCACTCGTCACGTGTTGCTATTAAGCCGTTGGAAAGCTGCCGATTTATTCCTGAAAGATATTCAGGTGCTGGTGTCTGAGCTGTCCATGACAGAGGCTACACCTGAACTGCGTGCTTTAGCAGGTGGGGATGATGTCGACGAGCCATATCGCCAAATAGCGAAAAACCTGCGTAGCCAATTATTCTCTACTTTAGAATATTTAGAGCGCCGCGTGAAAGGCGAACAAGTTCTGCCACCCGCAGACCTGTTAACGGATAACGCCCAGTTATGGGACCCACTATACGCTTGTTATCAATCATTAATTGCCTGCAATATGAAAATTATTGCCAATGGCCAGTTGCTGGATACCTTACGCCGCATTCGCAGCTTTGGTTTACAACTGGTACGCATTGATGTGCGCCAAGAGAGTACGCGTCATACGGATGCAATTGCAGAACTCACTCAATATTTAGGGTTGGGTGACTATGCACAGTGGTCTGAAGAGGAAAAACAACAATTCCTGTTAACGGAATTGCAGTCCCGTCGCCCATTGATCCCACAAGATTGGCAGCCAAGCGCAGAAACTCAAGAAGTGTTTGAAACCTGCCGTGTGATCGCGAAAGCGAAAAATGACTCTATCGCAGCGTACGTCATTTCAATGGCAAAAGTGCCTTCAGATGTTTTAGCGGTAAAATTATTGCTCAAAGAAGCAGGCGCCTCCATTCGCCTGCCTGTTGCACCGTTATTTGAAACCCTTGAGGACTTAAATAACGCCGAAAGCGTCATGACAAAACTGTTAAGCATTGAATGGTATCGTGAGCTTATCGACGACCGCCAAATGGTAATGATTGGCTACTCAGACTCCGCGAAAGATGCGGGTGTGATGGCAGCATCATGGGCACAATACCGTGCGCAAGATGCGTTAATCAAACTGTGTGAAAAAGAGGGCGTGACGCTGACATTATTCCACGGCCGTGGCGGTACAATCGGTCGTGGCGGTGCGCCAGCACATTCTGCGTTACTGTCCCAACCACCGGGAAGCTTAAAAGGTGGTTTACGTGTGACTGAGCAAGGGGAAATGATCCGCTTTAAGTTCGGTCTACCACAAGTCACTATTAGCAGCCTTGCGCTGTATGCAAGTGCGATTTTAGAAGCGAATTTATTACCACCACCAGAGCCAAAAAATGAGTGGAAATCTGTTATGGATTCGCTGTCTGATGTGTCTTGCGCGATGTACCGTGATTATGTGCGTGAGCAACCGGACTTTGTCCCGTATTTCCGTGCGGCAACACCAGAGCAAGAGCTTGCTAAATTACCATTAGGTTCACGCCCTGCTAAACGTCGCCCAACGGGTGGTGTGGAAACCTTGCGTGCCATTCCATGGATTTTTGCATGGACACAAAACCGCTTAATGCTGCCAGCATGGTTAGGTGCTGGAGCTGCACTGAAACATGTTATTGAGCAAGAAGGCAAACAATCGGTGCTTGATGAAATGTGGCAGCAGTGGCCGTTCTTTAATACGCGCATTGCGATGTTAGAGATGGTGTATGCCAAGGCTGACCTGTGGCTGGCGGAATATTATGATCACCGTTTAGTAGAAGAGCGTTTATGGCCATTGGGTCAAAAACTGCGTGACCAGTTATCGGATGATATTAAAAGCGTGCTGGCGGTGTCGAAAGATGAAGCGTTAATGGCAGATTTGCCATGGATTGCAGAATCTATCGCTCTGCGTAACGTATATACCGACCCACTTAACGTGTTGCAGGCAGAATTATTGCACCGTTCTCGCCAACAGGAGCACCCAGATCCGCGTGTTGAACAAGCCCTGATGGTGACCATTGCGGGTGTGGCGGCAGGGATGCGTAATACGGGTTAGTTTCTTATTGAATTATAAGCAGTAACATGGTTTTATCAGGCCTAAGTAAACCACCCGCAAGCGGGTGGGTCAGACTGCTGACAAACCGATTAGGTTTGGCTGCAGGTTGGATAGGTTTTGAAAATAGACGAGGAAAATCAATTCTTTGATTTTCAGCTGATAACACAAAGCAGGAAAAACCACGCTTTTATCCTGCTTTGTCAACAACCTCACCACCCGCAAGCGGGTGGTTTTTTATATCAGCCTATTATTTCGGATTGTTCTTTTGGCTATCATGATGAATTAAATGATAGGTAGAACGAGCTCTAGGGTGGATAAAAAAGTGATTTTTTGGGGCGTTATGCGCCTTAATATGCACCAGTGAGACAGGGATGGTTTTACCTTGTTTACTGTGGAATGCGTAAATAACAAATGGCAACAAGAAAATAATCACAAAGCTCACTGCAAGTAGCGTGACATACGTATTATCACTTGTTCCACTCGGTAGCGAACTTGGCGGGAAGAATGAAACGACGAATGCCAAGATGGAAATAATTAAGCCAACGACAGCCACTAGGACTTTAAAGCTTTTCCCACCCGGAATATTGAATGCACGTTTTTTCTCAGGTTGTTTACACACTAAATGGATATAACCTAAGAACAGCATAAAATAGCTACATAAGTAGATAACAACGGTCAAGGCCAAGGCAATTAAGAAGGACATATTACCGCCGCCACCTGTGTTAGTGAGTACAACGATGGCAATCGTGGTAATAAGTAATTGAGAAATCACTAAGGTGACAGGTACCCCATTTTTATTCACTTTTGCAAAACTTTGCGGCAGGATGCCTTTTTGAGCAGCCACATACATCCCTCTTGAAGGTCCAACAATCCATGACGCGATTTCAGCTAATACTCCAAGCAACAGCAATGCTGCGATGATCCGTACTGCCCACTCAAGTGTTGAGTTAAAGTGAGTCACCAGAACGTTAAAGGTTTGTACAACGCCTGCGGAGAGGTTGATCTCACTATTTGGGATCACCGCTGCGACAGATAAGCCCCCTATCGAACTTAAACAAATGGCGGCAATCATCAGTAGAAACATCGCTGCGGGATAGTCTCTACCCGGGTTTTTCATTTCATTAACGTGGGTTGCTGACGCCTCTACACCCATATAACTTAAGATAAAGGCGACAAAAACAACCAATGTCCCTATTTTAGTAAAATCAGGGAAAAAAGTGGAGGTACTGATTTCAATCGCAAGCGGTGCTCCACTGGCTAAATAGCTAACAGCTAAAAACACTAAAATGAGTGCAGGGAGTAAAATACCGGCGAAAAAACCGACTTTTGCAATCGTGGCAGTATATTTTGTCCCACCGAATTGTGTGAAGGCCAAAACCCATAGAATAACCAGTGCACCTATTGTTTTAGTCACAGGATCGGTGTTGAGTTCAGGCCAATTAAGAATGTATGACAGTGCCCCTAACACAAAATACAGCATGGGAATAAAGCCGATTGCAATTTGCAGGTAGCCAAAGGAAATAGCCGCAAATCCCCAGCGTTCCCCGAGGGTGTTTGAAACCCAAGCAAAAACACCACCTTCCTCCCAACCTTCAACTGTCGCCATCTCAGCCGCACAAAGTGCGACAGGAATAAACCACAGCAATCCACCCAATAATAAGAAAAATACCAAACTAAAACCTGAGGTTGCGAATGTCGGGTATTCGTAGACTGCCATTACCATAGAAGCAGTAATTGCAAAGAAGCCTAACAATGTCAGCTGTTTTGCGGCTGGAGCTGTCGTTGTTGTTGCCATACGAGTTCTCCTTAAATCCAGATATAATCTGCCTGTTTAGCGCAGATCCGAATAGAAGCCAAAGAACCTGAAGTTCTTTGGCTTAATAGACAAAAAATACATTAACTGTGGTTGAAGCCGCCGCCTTCTTCTTCAGTGAGTGGTTTATTGACAGGGTGTTTATCAAAATAACCGAGGGTTCGTTTAAAGTCATCGATAAGCAGTGCGGCTAAGTCTAGGCTCACACCATGACGTACTAAAATACGTTGAACGACTAAGTCTTCACGATTTGCAGGCATTGAATAGGCGGGAACTTGCCAACCACGGCTACGTAGTTTATCGGCAATGTCGTATAAGGAATAGTTGCTGGTGGCTGCACCTTTTTTGAGCTTCCAAGCAAGTGCAGGGATCCCTTGTTGGCTGTCACCATCAAAAATCATTTCAAATGGCCCTAATTTCTCTATTTCACGTGCGAGGAATTGTGCGGTTGCATAACAGGCATTATGAATTTTTGCGTAACCTTCGCGACCCAGCCTGAGGAAATTATAGTATTGCGCAATAATTTGCCCGCCAGGGCGAGAGAAGTTAAGTGCGAAGGTTGGCATGTTGCCACCTAAGTAGTTCACGTTAAAAATCAATTCTTCAGGTAAGTCTTTTGCTTCACGCCAGATTACCCAGCCAGCACCAAGTGGTGCTAAGCCAAATTTATGGCCTGAAGAGTTAATGGATTTTACGCGAGGTAAACGAAAATCCCATTCTAAATCTGGCGCACAAAATGGCGCTAAGAAACCACCACTTGCACCGTCAACGTGAATAGGAATATCAAGCCCCGTTTCTTTTTGCAGTTTATCGAGTGCATCATGAACGGCTTTTACTGGCTCATATTGGCAGGTAAATGTGACTCCTAAAGTTGGCACAACCCCAATGGTATTTTCATCAACCCGTTTTAAGACCTCTTCAGGGCTCATAATGAGACGCTCGCCTTCCAATGGTATCTCTCGGAGCTCCACATCGAAGTAGCGAGCAAATTTATGCCAACATACTTGAACGGGTCCGCAAATCATATTTGGTTTATCGGTTGGTTTACCTTGCGCAGCACGCTTCTTACGCCATTGCCATTTTAGTGCCAAGCCACCCAACATTGCGGCCTCTGAAGAGCCAATCGTTGAGCACCCAAGGGTATTTTCTACATCAGGTGAATGCCAAAGGTCGGCCAACATGCGTACACAACGGTTTTCTATTTCGGCTGTTTGAGGGTATTCGTCTTTATCTATCATGTTTTTATCAATAGATAAGTCCATGAGATCTCGAATCTCATCATCCACCCATGTTTGACAAAACGTGGCGAGGTTTTGACGCGAATTACCGTCTAACATTAATTCATCACGCACTGCGTTAAATACATTACGCGGGTCTTGTTCTTTTAATGGGAATTTATTCTTCGGTAAAGATTTGGATAATTCGAGTGATGCATAAATATCATCTATCCCACTATGTTTTGAATTTGAAACGTTATTACTCATATCTAAAACCCCTCAATAACTATGTGGTGATTATTTCATGTTGGTTTTTGAGCTCAATATTAAATATACGCCAATTTTCGGTTATACCCAAAGATATAAATTTAAAAAATAAAATAAATTTGAATTCTCACTTGAGGGGTAATTAGGTATCGATATGTTTAATATAAGTTTTTAACTAATGTGAAAATTATTAAATATCATTTTCTTTACTTCGTTAATAGGCACTTTGTGAAATTTAATGCTGTCATGTTTAATGAATTAAGCTTTGTTATCCATTTTTTTACCTATTTTGTGATTTTTGTTTTATTTGTGTTGGTGCTGTGGCTCTGAGAGATTATCCGCTATAGTTTATGTATATATAAAATTTCATTCATGTTAAATGTTGTAATGATATTTAAATGATGGTTTTCATGATATTAAAAGTTATTTAAATTTATTTAAAATGATAACTATCAAATATGAGGTATCTAAATGAAATGTCATTTTTTGATTATTATTGGAATGTTTCATTATTATTATTTTTATTCAATGTGATGGGATTTAACGCTTATCGTTGTATGGTTTATTCTCTATTTTGAAAAATGTAGGCTGTGTATAATCTGATAATGATTGTTTATAACACAATGTTCTTATAACTATCAAAAATAGATTGTTTATTAAGGGGGGGATGTTAACAAGTGATGCCCACTATCATGCTTTTGCTTGTACTTCATTGGCAATCACTGATCAACACAAACATGTTTATCATGGAAGGACATTAGAGTTTTCATCAGATGAGCCTGAATCAATTTTGGCTTGTTACCCCAAATCACATGTCTTTCAGAGAAAAGCACCGGATGGGGTGTGGGCTTTGTCACAATATGCAATGGCAGAGTTAAAAAAACAATCCCTAAAAATGTATCAGTGGATCCGTTATTGGGAGAGGATGACATCTTCAAACTGTATTTAACGGAGCTCTCTGTCTGGACGGTACTGACCGATCTTCAAAGGGGAATATTGTTATTTCGGGGTTATAACAACCTTAACTATCAAAAGTTCACGTTAGAGCAGTTTGTCAATGAAAAAGAGCCTGTATTCATTCAGGTAAATATCCCAGACTCAGTTCTGGTTTAACGCTTTCATTATTTAAAGGTAATTCGGTGATAAAACAGCAGTTATATGTTTTATCACCGTGAATTGATTAAGGCCTAACCCCTAAAGTATGGCAGATGGCATAGGTGAGCTCAGAACGGTTCAGTGTGTAAAAATGAAAATCTTTCACACCTTCGCGGCTGAGGATCTTCACCATGTCCATGGCGATGGATGCCCCAACAAGGTTACGGCTTTCTGGGTCATCATCTAACCCTTCATACATTTTACTCATCCAAGCTGGAATGCGTACATTAGTCAGTTTGGCAAAACGCTCTAGTTGACGGAAGTTGGAAACGGGTAAAATACCCGGCACAATTTCCACATCGATACCTGTGGCCACACAGCGGTCACGAAAGCGCAAATAGCTTTCGACATCAAAGAAAAATTGGGTAATCGCACGGTTAGCGCCTGCTTCAATTTTCTTTCTCAGGTTGATTAAGTCAGCTTGCGCGCTTTTGGCTTCAGGGTGAACCTCAGGGTAAGCCGCCACAGAAATATCAAAATCGGCTTCACTTTTTAATAATTCAACCAAATCTGTCGCATACATATCGGGCTTATGGCTGCTATCAGGGAAATCACCCCGTAAGGCAACAATATGGCGAATACCATTATTCCAATAATCACGAGCGATAGATTTTAATTCATCTTTGCTGGCATCAATGCAGGTTAAGTGTGGCGCAGCCACTAATCCCGTTTTGTCTTTGATATCTTTAATGATGCTATGGGTTCTGTCCCGTTCGCCTGAGTTAGCACCATAGGTGACAGAGACAAATTTCGGTTTCAGGTTTTTGAGCCGATCGATGGATTTCCAAAGTGTCTGCTCCATCTCTTCACTGCGAGGTGGGAAAAATTCAAACGAAACATTAATTTGGCCATCTAATTCAGCTAAATTTTGATTTAGCGCTTCGCGCTGATTTGCGTGAAAAAAACTCATACCCTGTAACCTCGCAATTTTGCAGACTAACTATTATCTTTGTTAATTATTATATCCATGTATGCATCTATACGTTTAGACGTCTAAATAGAAATTACCAGATCGGTATCAATAGTCAATACTTAAATTAAATTATGAGGCTGATGTTTTTTCAGTCAGAACAGGAAAAAAATTCATGATAAAAAAACGCGACCCTTTTCAGCGTCGCGTTGATGTGAGTAGCTAGTTTGATTTATTCCGTGAAGCAGAAATGCTCAATCATTTGGCTAATTAACTGGCGGGTAGGCTCAATAAAGCGCATATCGATAAACTCATCGGGTTGATGGGCTTGTTCAATAGAGCCGGGGCCCAGAACTAAAGTTGGGCAAAGTTCTTGAATAAACGGCGCTTCGGTGCAGTAATTCACCGTATCGGCTTTTTGACCCAGCAACTGTTCTATCACCGCCACCATTTTGTGATCTGTCGGGCATTCATAACCTGGTATCGGTGGATGCATTGACTCAATGGCTAAGCGACCCGGCCATTTTGCCCGAACAGGTTCCAGGGCATCATTCAGTAGCTCATCCAAATCTTGCAATGTCAGCCCTGGTAATGGGCGAATATCCATATGTAATTCACAGCAACCACAAATACGGTTTGCCGCATCACCGCCATGAATATGACCGAAGTTCATGGTGGGATAAGGGATCACGAAAGCCGGGTTATTAAAACGCTCTTTCAATGTGTTACGCAGCGTCATTAAATGAGAAATCGACTCATGCATCAGCTCAATGGCATTGACACCACGCTCCGGGTCACTTGAATGCCCCGATTGCCCCGTAATGCGGATAGCGTTAGATAAATGGCCTTTATGTGCGCGTATTGGTTGTAATGAGGTCGGCTCACCGATAATGGCAAAGTCAGGGCGCAATGCAGTGTTCGCCGCAAAATAACGGGCTCCCGCCATCGAAGTTTCTTCATCTGCAGTCGCAAGGATATGCAGTGGGCGCTTGAGCTTCGCAAGATCCATATCACGCAGCGCATCGACAATAAAAGCAAAGAAGCCTTTCATGTCTGCGGTACCGAGGCCATAAAGCTTGCCATCGTGTTCTGTCAGCTCGAAAGGGTTTTTGCTCCAGCGGCCATCATCAAAAGGCACAGTGTCGGTATGGCCACATAACATCAGGCCACCATTACCCTCGCCAATGGAAGCTAGCAGATTATATTTATCACGTGTTTCCGGTACGGGTTGAATATTGACCGAAAACCCCAGCGTCTCTAACCACCCACCAAGGAGTTCCACAAGGGCTTTATTGCTCTGATCCAAATGAGAATCAGTCGCACTAATCGATGGAGTGGCAATTAATTGACGATAAATCTCAATAAATGCAGGTAATTTAATATTCACTGTTGACAGCCTTAATCCATAATAGTATCAATATTCATGCACTTTATTTGAATAAAAATACACATTAAACTGTTTGGGTCACGAGTACAAGGTAGAAAGCATATGTTGAACACACTCATTATCGGGGCCAGTGGCTATACTGGAGCAGAATTAGCCGCTTATTTGCAACGTCACCCTGAAATTAACCTTCAAGGGTTGATGGTATCGAAGCAAAGTGCCGATGCAAATAAACGTTTTTCTGATTTATATCCCCAGTATAAAGGCATCATTGACCTTCCTGTCCTGCCACTCACTGACGTGGCAGAGGCAGCAAAAGGCATTGATGTTGTTTTCCTCGCCACGGCACATGAAGTGAGCCACGACATCGCCCCACAATTCCTTGAAGCGGGTTGTGTGGTGTTCGATTTATCGGGTGCTTACCGCGTTCAAGATCCTGCGTTCTACACCCAATACTATGGCTTTGAACATACAAATACCGAATGGTTAATGCAAGCAGTTTACGGTTTAGCGGAATGGCAAGCGGATAAAATTCGCCAAGCCCAGTTAATCGCGGTACCGGGCTGTTATCCAACCGTTTCGCAACTTGCGTTAAAACCGTTAATTGAAGCTAAGTTACTGGATAACAGCATGTGGCCTGTTATCAATGCAACCAGTGGTGTGTCAGGGGCAGGGCGCAAGGCTTCAATGACAAACAGTTTCTGTGAAGTGAGCTTACAGCCGTATGGTATTTTCACTCACCGCCATCAGCCTGAAATCTCAACGCATTTGGGGCAAGAGGTGATTTTTACGCCGCATCTGGGCAACTTCTCAAGAGGGATCCTCGCCACTATCACCTGTAAGGTAAAAGCGGGCGTCACAGCAGAGAAAATTGGCGAAACGTTTAAAGAAGCCTATCAAAACAAACCCTTGGTGCGTTTATATGATAAAGGTGTTCCTGCATTGAAATCTGTCGTCGGCACGCCATTTTGTGATATCGGTTATGTATTGAAAGGGGAACACCTGATTTTAGTCGGTACAGAAGATAACCTACTAAAAGGTGCCGCGGCACAAGCTGTACAGTGCATGAATATTCGTTTTGGTTTCAATGAAACCCAGTCATTACTTTAATAAGGACAAGCCATGCAACCCTTAGTGATTAAATTGGGCGGTGTGTTACTGGATAGTACTGAAGCGTTAGAAAAACTGTTTACCGCTATTCAAACTTATCGCCAAGCACATCAACGCGAGCTGGTGATTGTCCATGGTGGTGGTTGTTTAGTGGATGAATTAATGCAGAAGTTGCAACTTCCCGTTGTGAAGAAGCAGGGGCTGCGGGTTACACCGGCGGATCAAATCGACATTATTACGGGGGCTTTAGCTGGGACGGCAAATAAAACCTTACTGGCATGGAGCATCAAACACCAATTACCCGCAGTGGGGTTATCACTTGGTGATGGGCAAAGTGCGGTTGTTACACAGTTGAATGACGAGCTCGGTCATGTTGGGAATGCAAAACCGGGTGATGCCAAGCTATTGAAATTGCTTCTCGGCGCGGGATATTTGCCCATCATCAGTTCTATTGGTGTCACCGCACAAGGTGAGCTAATGAATGTGAACGCAGACCAAGCCGCAACCGCTGTAGCCCAAGCACTCAATGCCGATCTGGTTTTATTGTCGGATGTGAGTGGCATCTTAGATGGCAAAGGCCAAAAAATTGATGAGATGACGACGCAAAAAGCGCAAAAACTCATCGACCAAGGAATTATTACAGATGGAATGATTGTGAAGGTGAATGCTGCGTTAGACGCTGCTAACGCACTGCAACGCTCCGTCGATATTGCAAGTTGGCGTCACGCTGAACAACTTCCTGAGCTGTTTAATGGAACAGCAATCGGAACTCGGATCTTGGCATCGTAATTGAGCCATACACATAATAAATTAATTGAGCGGATAGGTACGTTATGAAAAAGGGCATTAAAAAGATTGTATTAGCATACTCAGGTGGTCTGGATACATCGGCAATTATTCCATGGTTGAAAGAAAACTATGACGGTTGTGAAGTGGTTGCATTCGTTGCCGATGTGGGACAAGACAGAGAAGATTTAGTCGGTGTTGAGAAAAAAGCACTGCAATCTGGCGCATCAGAATGCTACGTCGTTGATTTACGTGAAGAGTTCATCAAGGAATACATCTATCCAGTATTAAAAACGGGCGCATTATATGAAGGTAGCTATTTATTAGGTACATCAATGGCTCGCCCAATTATTGCGAAAGCACAAGTTGAAATCGCATTAAAAGTCGGTGCTGACGCAGTTGCTCATGGCGCAACAGGTAAAGGAAATGACCAAGTACGCTTCGAAAGCACCTATACGGCGTTAGCACCACAACTGCAAGTGGTTGCACCATGGCGTGAGTGGGATTTACGTTCCCGTGAAGCGCTGCTCGATTACCTGAAAGAGCGTAATATTCCGACAACCGCCAGCCTTGAAAAAATTTATAGCCGTGATGAAAACGCATGGCATATTTCCACCGAAGGTGGCGTATTAGAAAGCACATGGAATGCAGCCAACCAAGATTGTTGGGTATGGACTGTCGATCCGCAAGATGCGCCAGATGAAGCAGAGCTAGTGACTGTCGGTGTAAAACACGGCGAAGTGGTCTCTGTTAACGGTAACACATTGTCTCCATTAGGTTGTTTGGAAGCACTGAACACATTAGGTGCGAAACACGGGGTCGGCCGTATCGATATCGTTGAAAACCGTTTAGTGGGCATGAAATCTCGTGGTTGCTATGAAACCCCGGGAGGTACCATCATGATGGCTGCGCTACGTGGGATTGAGCAATTAGTATTAGACCGTGATAGCTACAAATGGCGTGAGCAGTTAGGCTTAGAAATGTCATACGTTGTTTATGATGGCCGTTGGTTCGCTCCATTACGTCATTCATTACAAGCTGCGGCAGAATCCTTAGCACAAGATGTGACGGGCGAAGTGGTACTGAAACTGTATAAAGGCCAAGTGACAGCGATTCAGAAAAAAGCGGATAAGAGCTTGTATTCTGAAGAGTTCGCAACGTTTGGTGAAGATGAAGTTTACGACCACAGCCATGCTGGTGGCTTTATCCGTCTTTATTCCCTGTCTTCACGTATTCGTGCGTTGAAAGAACAAAACAAAGCAAAATAAAGTCAATCGTAGTAACCCGGCAGCTAATATTGCTGTCGGGCGTTAAACACTTATTTTATCAATCAGGTAGGGATTTGTTATGGCACTTTGGGGTGGACGTTTTAGTCAGCAGGCCGATCAGCGGTTTAAACAGTTTAATGATTCATTGCGTTTCGATTATCGCTTGGCGCAACAAGATATTATCGGTTCAGTCGCATGGTCAAAATCATTGGTCACGGTAGGTGTGTTGACAGATAGCGAACAACAATCTTTAGAACAGGCACTAAATGCACTGTTAAAAGAAGTGCAAGATAACCCTGAAATTATTTTGCAAAGCGATGCGGAAGATATTCACAGTTGGGTTGAAGGCAAACTGATTGATAAAGTTGGTGATTTGGGCAAAAAACTGCACACAGGCCGTAGCCGTAATGACCAAGTGGCAACAGACTTAAAATTGTGGTGTAAAGACCAAGTTGCATTATTGCTTGAAGCGGTCACTGAGCTACAAAAAGCGTTAGTGGTTACCGCTGAAAATAATCAAGATGCTGTCATGCCAGGTTATACCCATTTACAACGTGCTCAGCCAGTAACGTTTGCTCATTGGTGTTTGGCATACAGTGAAATGCTAGCGCGTGATGAAAGTCGTTTAAAAGATACGCTAAAACGTTTGGATGTTAGCCCGTTAGGTTGTGGGGCATTGGCGGGAACCGCGTATGATATCGACCGTGAACAACTCGCCTCTTGGCTTGGCTTTGCCTCTGCCACTCGCAACAGTCTAGATACAGTTTCCGATAGAGACCACGTACTTGAATTATTATCTGACGCCAGCATTGGCATGGTACATTTATCGCGCTTTGCGGAAGATTTAATTTTCTTCAATAGCGGTGAAGCTGGTTTCGTTGAGTTATCTGACAAAGTTACGTCAGGTTCTTCCTTAATGCCACAAAAGAAAAACCCCGATGCATTAGAACTGATCCGCGGCAAATGTGGGCGAGTTCAAGGTGCATTAACAGGTATGATGATGACCTTAAAAGGGTTACCGCTTGCTTACAACAAAGATATGCAAGAAGACAAAGAAGGCCTATTTGATGCGATGGATACATGGTTAGATTGCATGCATATGGCCGTGTTAGTTCTTGATGGTATTCAAATTCGTCGACCACGTTGCGAAGAAGCCGCAAAACAAGGCTATGCAAATGCAACCGAGCTGGCGGATTATTTAGTGGCCAAAGGCGTTCCATTCCGCGAAGCGCATCATATTGTGGGTGAAGCGGTTGTCGCGGCAATAGCGCAAGGTAAGGCTTTAGAGGAAATGGCATTAAGCGATCTGCAAAAATTCAGTGATACTATTCAGTTGGATGTGTATGAAATTCTCTCGTTGCAATCATGTTTAGATAAGCGATTAGCAAAAGGTGGAGTGTCTCAGAAGCAGGTGGCGAGTGCCATTGAGGAAGCAAAAATACGGTTAGGTTTCTAAGCGGTAATTTGTGGACGAAAAATGGGGGGTAGCATGACTACCCCAATTCCCATAACGCTGTTCTTATTAAATATATTTAACGGTTAACATTCCTAATTGTTTCTCCTCATTAACCCAGTTGTATGAATATTCATGTCTGCCTTCATTAATAACGTTCCAACCATTTTTTTGAGTCATATTATTTAACTCAATCTTTGTGGTGGACGATCCTGTATTATCATTCAAACAGTGCAATTTAATTTGCGTGTCAGTAATATCATTGGTGCAGGTTGGATGAACCACTGCGCCAGAGAAATTAATCGTGCCAGCTTCTTGATTCTGAACTGCATTAGCACTGAATACACTGGCAGCTGAAATTAATAATAAAGCCATGATTGAACGATTAAATACTTTTTCAGTTATTGATTTTTGCATAATGGAATTCCAGAACTGAATTTGATAAAAATCAGTTAGTTATATTAAGTTTTATTTAAATGAATTGGTTATTTAATTATTACGCATGTTGTACAGATAATAATGCGTGGCCTTTTTCTTCATTGGTCCATTTAAATTGGTAGATGCTACGGTTCTCATCTAATTTTTTCCATTCAGTTGATTTTTTTTCTTTAGAAAAATCAATTTTACTTGTTTCCATTTTATTCGTTTCTTTATTAAAGCAATTTAAGTTGGTTTTGTTGTCATTAATATCATAAGTACATGGTGAAGCAACAATAGCAGCTTTAAAGTTAATGGTTGTTTGGTTTTCTTTAGCTTGAACATTTGCAGTGAATAATGAAGTAGCAACTAAAGTTAACGCTAATACTGATGTGATATTTTTAATAGTCATGATATTTATTCCTAATTTAAAGTTTATATAATTTGGTTGATTTCAATTTGTTCATGTCTTGCTATGGGAAGAATTATAAAACAAAAAACTCTCAAAAGGTGTAAATCTAAAAACTCAAATGTGTGAAAATATAATGAAAATATAGGTTATATTGAATCTCTGTGACTTACTGATAAATTGCCGTTTTGTTTACTATATTCTGTTAATTTGTGTTTTTCGGTGTTAAATGTTCTATTGGTGATATTTTAAGTTGCTTTTCGATGGTTTAATCTGCTGTTTGATTTTCGATAGTTACAGTTATTGAGCCCATACTTATATATAAATCAGCAAGGTAATATTGAGATTTTTAATTAACTTTCAAACAGAAACTTACAAAGTTTAATAATAAATGAAAATAAATATAACAAAATGTTTCAGAAAAAGGGCTGAACAATCTCATTTTTAAACTTTTAGAGAGTAAAGTTGCCTTATTTTTCGAGTTAATCCGCAAAAAATCATATTATGAGTAATATAAATGTTTCAGTATGGTGCCTAATTATATTGAAGTTACCCAAATAGCTGTTTGACACCTTTCTTTTTTCTTGCAACCCCGATGAATTGTTGTTCATCTTAGGAAGCGTTCCTATTGTTTTCTTCTTATATAGAAGAAAGCTAAGTGGATCGTTTCTTTAACTACGCTAGATTGCCGATGTCTATTACACTTTTTTGTCGTTATTGGTTTTTAGCAATACGATTTGCATGCTTTGCTAATTTAGTGCTCTTCAATACTCTATTCTGTCATCACTAGCATGTTGTATAAGGTATCGACAGTATGGCGGCATTCTTTAATCACATAATGGGATACTTTTAACTTAGGAAGGGCAAAGTGTAGTAATAGAATCCATAGTATTTAGCCCTCCGTATCATCATCACTGATGAAAACTGTCCAGAAGCCAGGTGACTATATAAAACTATTAATTTGAATTGGTTTTTTCAGTATTTGTTGCTTTGGTATTATTAATATAGGGTGCTATTTTAAAATTATCCACAGTAAAAGTGTGTGTAATTATGTATGAAATTTTAAAGATTTTTATACATAACGTTATGTTTACTATACGAAAATATAAAAACTATATAATGTATCTAAACGTCTTTGTGGTATTTTTTCTTTTAGAATTTCACTGTCATATCTATGTACTAGTTTGTAGTTCACTAAAAATTAAATAATTAAATCTATCTGCCTGTTTTAGTCTTAAATTGACTTGTTATGGGGATTTCATATCGGGTTAAATATGATAAATAAAATTTAATATTGTTTATTTTTGGTTCGCTTTTCGTGAATAAAATCAGAGGGAATTAATGATGCATTTTGTTTCTAAATATTACAATTTGTTTCATTACGAGGGGGTGTTTATGCAAAAATGGGATGAAAGACCCCATTTTGTAATATATCAATAGATAAAACAAACTAATATCGATATAGTGATTGGTATTATCTATCTTTGGTCTGACAAAGAATTCACGAAAGGAAAAGAAATATGAATATTCGAGATTTAGAGTACCTCGTTGCACTCGCCGAACATAAACACTTTAGACGCGCCGCGGATTCTTGTCATGTCAGCCAACCAACATTAAGTGGTCAAATTCGTAAGTTAGAAGAAGAACTCGGTGTTATGTTATTGGAAAGAACCAGTCGTAAAGTTCTTTTTACCCAACAAGGGTTATTACTTGTTGAACAGGCTCGAACTATTTTGCGGGAAATAAAGGTACTGCAAGAAATGGCTGCTCTCCAAGGGGAAAGCATGTCTGGTCCATTGCATATTGGTTTAATACCAACAGTTGCCCCTTATTTATTACCTCACATCATTCCACAACTACACCAAGCTCATCCAAAATTAGAAATCTATTTACATGAAGCGCAAACTCAGCAGCTATTAGCGCAATTAGATAGCGGTAAATTAGATTGTGCAATTTTAGCGGATGTAAAAGAAACAGCACCGTTTATTGTTGTGCCTTTATTTGAAGAGCCAATGAAACTCGCTATTTATGAAAGCCACCCATGGCATGACCGAGACACTATTGAAATGGGTGAGCTATCAGGCGAAAAATTATTAATGTTAGAAGATGGCCATTGTTTACGTGACCAAGCGATGGGATTCTGTTTCCAAGCGGGCGCAAAAGAAGACACACATTTTAGAGCGACAAGTCTAGAAACGCTACGAAATATGGTTGCGGCAGGAAGTGGAATTACGCTGTTACCTGATTTGGCTGTACCAAATGAAGCGTGCCGTGATGGAGTGTGCTATTTAAATTGTATAGAGCCTGAACCGAAGCGAACAATTGTGCTTGTTTATCGTCCTGGTTCACCTTTACGTGGTCGCTATGAGCAATTAGCTGAAACTATTTATAACTCTATGAACCAATATTATAAGAATAAGGTTTAGGAAAAAATCGTCAAAATAGTTTTTCAGTAAAATGAAATGATGGTTGCCAGCAAATAGGCAACCATCAACATGCATCATTAAAACAGTCTATTTAAACCATTTAATGCTGCGACACGAAAAGCTTCTGCCATCGTTGGGTAATTGAACGTCGTATTGACGAAATATTCAATGGTATTACCTTCACCTTTTTGTTCCATGATAGCTTGGCCGATATGAATAATTTCTGCCGCTCTTTCACCGAAACAGTGAATACCTAATATTTGTAACGTTTCTCGATGGAATAAGATTTTCAAACTGCCCACATTCATTCCTGCAATTTGTGCGCGAGCTAAATGCTTGAACTGAGCGCGGCCCACTTCATATGGCACTTTCATTGCGGTAAGTTCTTGTTCTGTTTTACCTACAGAGCTGATCTCTGGGATGGTGTAAATACCCGTTGGGATATCTTCTACTAAATGTGCATCGCCAAGACTACCACCGATTGCACGCGCAGCAATTCGGCCTTGGTCATAAGCCGCAGATGCGAGGCTTGGATAACCAATCACATCACCGACAGCATAAATATGCTCATTCGTTGTGCGGTAAGCTTTATTCACCTTAACAAGACCACGGCCATCTGCGTCAATACCAACATTTGCAAGACCTAAGCCGTCAGTGTTACCGGTTCTTCCGTTGGCATACAATAAGCAGTCAGCTTTCACTTTCTTGCCTGATTTCAGGTGAACAATAACACCATCATCGACGCCTTCGATTTTTTCATATTCTTCATTATGGCGAATGACAACGCCACTATTCCAGAAATGGTAAGACAACGCGTCAGACATTTCTTGGTCAAGGAAGGCTAATAAGTGATCACGGGTGTTGATTAAGTCAACTTTTACGCCTAATCCACGAAAAATAGAGGCATATTCACAGCCAATAACACCCGCACCATAAATAATGACATGGCGAGGTTCATGGGTAAGGTTGAGGATCGTATCGCTGTTATAAATGCGTGAATGATTGAAATCAACATCTGAAGGACAATAAGGACGTGAACCTGTCGCGATGACAATTTTATCTGCGCTTAAAACATCGCAGCTGCCGTCGGCATAGCGTACGCTAACATGTTGATCATCAATAAAAGTGGCTTCACCCGAAAACATTTGGCAACCATTTCGCTCATAAAACCCTTGGCGCATGCGTGTTTGTTGGCTAATGACCGTTTCTGCATGTTGTAGAATTTCAGAGAACGAGGAGCTTAAGCTACGGGAGTTATCACTATAAAGTGGGTTTTGATTAAATTCGATAATACGGCTAACAGCATGACGGAGGGCTTTTGAAGGAATGGTTCCCCAGTGGGTACAGCCTCCGCCGACATTATTATAACGTTCTATAACAGCAACGTTTTTTCCTTGTTTCACTAGCCCCATCGCGGCGCCTTCGCCACCAGGACCAGAACCAATAACTATTGCATCAAAATGGGTAAGTTGCATGAGGTAAGACCTGCTCTAAAACAAAATGACAACAAGATGTTATCATTAGTTGGTTATTTCGCCTAATTTCCCTTTTCCTATTTATTTTTCTCATTAAGACATCGTGAACTTTTTTCATTGCCTGATTTCAATCTAAAATTCTAGAGAAACACGTTTTTGGAAAAAGAAAAAAACAGAGTGCATTTTTGGTGAATCTATTTTTCACCGTTCAGGTAGGGTAAAGGGAAAAGTGAGAAAGTTTCTATATATAAGAAAGCCATGTCGGTGATATGTGAAACGCTGAAAATGACTAATTTGCAGTAAGAGTCGATTTTTCTCTAAACCAGATTAAGAAATTTCAGGTATGCTAGAAGGCGAACACGTGCTTATTATTAACCTTCAATGCGTTCATTAATGTTTAATGACATAGAAATTAGGATCACTGTGAGTAACACTATTGGCGTTAGAGCAAAACAAAAAGAAAAAACTCGGCGTTCACTCGTCGAAGCCGCATTTAGCCAATTGAGTGCTGAACGGAGCTTCACAAGCTTAAGTTTGCGCGAAGTTGCTCGAGAAGCTGGCATTGCACCAACGTCATTTTATCGTCATTTCAAAGACGTTGATGAACTCGGCCTAACGATGGTCGACGAAAGTGGCTTGATGTTACGTCAACTTATGCGCCAAGCGAGGCAACGCATCGCAAAAGGCGGGAGTGTGATCCGCACATCAGTCTCAACTTTTATGGAGTTTATTGGTAATAACCCCAATGCCTTTAGGTTATTATTGCGTGAGCGTTCAGGCACATCAGCTGAGTTTCGTGCTGCCGTTGCAAGGGAAATTCAACATTTTATTGCAGAGTTAGCTGATTACCTTGAACTTGAAAGTCGGATGCCTCGCCATTTTACTGAGATGCAAGCAGAAGCGATGGTAACGATAGTCTTTAGTGCAGGCGCTGAAGCTCTTGATATTGATGAAGAAAAACGCAGACATCTTGAAGAACGGTTGGTATTACAGTTAAGAATGATTGCTAAAGGCGCCTACTATTGGTACCGCCGTGAACAGGAAAAACAAAATCAATCTGACCCAGACCTTACCAAATAATAAGGAGAATCAATGACGGATCAAAAAAGCTATGAAAGAAGCACATTATTGCTGGCCTTTGTGATTGGCCTTGCAACCCATGGAACCTTTTCAACACTGTTTAACTCGTTAGTCGACTTTTCATTTTTCCCAATTTTGACCTTAGTATTGGCTGCGTATTGTTTACACCAACGCTATTTGCACCAAGCGATGCCGATGGGGCTACCTAAATTTGTTGCGGGTAACTTCTTTATTGGGATTTTTGGTTATGCCGCGATTTTGCGCGTTCAAAACCCTGAAATTGGTTCTAACTTTATTCCAGCGACATTTATCGTGATTTTAGCGTTATGGATGTATGCAAGCTGGAAAGCACGTAAAAAAGAAAAAGCAGAACTAGCCCTTGAGCAAGAAGCTGAAAACTAAGTTCAAATAGTGGATTTAGACTAAAACGCCGCATGATATTGCGGCGTTATTGTATTGATCATAAATACATTGAAAAATTAGCGGCGCGTTAATAAAACACCACTTTCCATATGATGGGTATAGGGGAATTGGTCGAACAAGGCTAACTTCTCAATTTTATGGGTTTTTGTCAGCTCAACTAAATTATCGCAAAGGGTTTCTGGGTTACAGGAAATATACAAAATATGGTCATACCCTTGGACGAGCTCGACAGTTTTATCATCTAAACCACTGCGTGGTGGGTCAACAAAAATGGTATTGCATTGGTAATCCGTTAGTGTAATGCCTTCCAAACGTCTAAATTCGCGAGCCCCTTGCATTGCTTGGGTAAAATCTTCAGCGGACATTCGGATAATCTGCACATTATTAATGTTGTTTGCTTCTATATTATATTGTGCCGCGGCAACGGAAGGTTTGGCGATTTCAGTGGCTAATACACGTTCAAAGTTTTGCGCTAATGCCAATGAAAAGTTTCCATTTCCGCAATACAGCTCTAATAAATCGCCTGTTGAATTTTGTGTCGCCGCAATAGCCCACTCCAACATTTTAATATTGACCTGCGCATTAGGCTGCGTGAAGCTATTTTCGACTTGGCGATAAACCATATCCTTTCCATTTACAGGTAGCACTTCATCCACATAATCATTATCAAGCATGATTTTGGTTTTTGAAGCGCGGCCGATTAACTGCAAATCAAAGCCTTTTTCCACCAATGCCGCTTTTAACGTATTCGCCTCGGTAGTCCATTCTTCACCGAGTTTTTTATGATAAAGCAGTGAAACAATCAGCTTATTGCTTAGTGTCGATAAATAATCGATTTGGAATAACTTATGGCGCAGTAATTCATTCTGTTTAATTAACGGCAGCAATGTAGCCATCATGTCATTAATTAATTGGCTCGCCACGGGGAATTGGTCAACACGAATACGTTCTTTGGTCTCTTTATCAAACATGATATGAAACAAATCATCATTATCATGCCAAACCCGAAATTCTGCGCGCATCCGGTAATGTGACGCTGGAGATGAAAAAATTTCAGGTTCAGGTGCGTTAAACGGGGCCATCATAGCCTTTAAACGGTCAGTTTTGTCTGCGAGTTGCAGTTCGTAGTCTTTGGTGTGCAACGTGTTTGGCATACTTGGCCCCATAAAACAGTAAAAAATTCGTATCAGGGGCGAAATTGTAGGGAATGTGGCGAAGATGTCCAGTTTTCATTATGCATCCATAGACACTAAATGCCATTCCACTTAGGATAATAGGCTGTGGTTATGGGAACTTGGTTGAAATCCAAGACTGACGCGCAACGGTAATTAAGGGGTTATCCGTCATTCTTCAAGCTACATGGGTGTTGGCTGCGCTTAGCTACCCTAGTCACATACTTCAGTATGCTCCTAGGGATATCTTCGCTTGTCGCCTACATGTAACTTGAATTATTTAGGATATATACAAGCTTCTTTTCTGTTTCTTTTATTATAGAAATAACGCTTTGGAACTTATGAGTCCGATACCTGCCACACGTCTTATCGCTTTGTTGAATATTAGCGCGAACCTTTTATTCAACTTCGCGGAATTTTAATTTTATTGATCTTCCGAGTGTAATCATAATGAATAATAAAAAGTTGCTGCCGTTATCGGCTGCTGCTGTGGCAGTGTTATGCAGTGTTTCTTCTCTGGCAAGTGCGAATAATAAGGCCGACGAAGTTGTCGTATCCGCCAATCGTTTCGAACAACCAATTTCTTCTATATTAGCGCCCGTTACCGTGGTAACCCGTGAAGATATTGATCATTGGCAGTCAAATACCGTGATTGATGTATTACGGCGTTTACCGGGAGTGGATATTGCGCAAAATGGGGGGCAAGGCCAATTAAGTACTTTATTTGTACGGGGGTCAAATTCAGGACATGTGCTTGTACTTGTTGATGGAATTAGGCTGAATCAAGCTGGTGTGAATGGCTCATCAGATATGAGTCAAATTCCGTTATCAATGATTCAAAGAATTGAATATATTCGAGGCGCGCGCTCAGCTGTTTATGGTTCCGATGCGATTGGTGGAGTCATCAATATTATTACAGGTCGGTCTGAACCAGGCACAACACTTGAAGCTACCCTTGGGAGCTATGGATACCAAAATTATACTGCTTCAACTCAGCAACAAATAGCTAATAAAACTAAAGTTACAGCATCTGCCTCATATAATTATACTTGGGGGTTTGATGTTGAGGCGAGGGGGAATACAGGAGGAGTAAAACAGTCTGACCGAGATGGATTTATGAACAAAACCCTATGGTTGGGAGTTGAGCACCAATTTAATAATGAGGTTTCAGCTTTCGCTCGAGCATATGGTTATGATAACAGGTCTAAATATGACGGATCTCCGAGTTGGGATTATGCGAATGTTCTTGCGGATACAAGAGAGCTTTCAAGCCGCAACTATGATGCTGGAGTTAAACTCACAAAAGGTATTTATTCTTCTCAGTTAATATCTAGTTATAGCCATTTAAAAGATTATGATTTTGACCCTAGAAAAGGACGTTACGATGAATCATCTTTATTAAAAGATTCAGAACAATACAATATCCAGTGGGGGAATACTTTTAAGCTAGATCAAGGCGGAATTAGTACAGGGATAGACTGGAATCGGCAATCGATACAACCTAACCACAATTTTATTGCTAAAAAACGTAGTGTTGATGACACAGGACTGTATATAACAGGGCAAAATCAGTTTGGGAACATCACTATCGAAGCCGCTGCACGTAGTGATCACCATTCTAAATATGGTTGGCATTCCACATGGCAAACAGGCGCTGGATGGGAGTTTATTGACGGGTATCGATTGGTTGGTTCATATGCTACAGCATATAAAGCTCCTACATTAGACCAGTTATATGGTCGTTGGGGGCCAAATGAAAATTTAAATCCTGAAGAAAGTAAACAATGGGAAGGTGGCATAGAGGGGGTAACAGATTTAATTGATTGGAGCTTCACAGTTTATCGTAATAAAATTGATAATATGATTGCGGCAGATGCAGCGAATAATTGGCAGCTCTATAATATAAATAAAGCTGTAATTAAAGGTGCTGAATGGACTGGTGAATTTGATACAGGTCTTTTTCATCATCAATTGACATATCAATATATCGACCCGAGAGATAAACAAAAAGATCAAGTTCTGGCTAGAAGAGCAAAACAACAGGTCAAGTATCAATTAGATTGGGCGGTTTATAATGTCGATATGGGAGTAACATATCAATATATTGGGTCTAGATATGATGTTACAGGCAGCGGTGGTCGTATTAAAGTAGGCGGCGTTAGCCTTTGGGATCTCACGGCTGCATATCCAATCACTTCACATCTCACAATTCGTGGTAAAATAGCTAACATGTTCGATAAAGACTATGAGACCGCGTATGGTTATCGCACCGCTGGAAGAGAATATTTCCTTACCGGAAGCTACAACTTCTGATAACAACCTATCTGTTCGCCCGACCATTCTTGTATTTGACTCAGGAGTGGGCGGGTTATCTGTCTATCGCGAAGTCAAAAAACTGATCCCAAATGCGCACTATATATATGCATTCGATAACGAAGCTTTTCCTTATGGCGAAAAAAGTGAAGAGTTCATTATTGATAGGGTCTATCAAATCGTTAATGCGATAGCTGCAAAGCATCCTTTAACCATCGCGATCATTGCCTGCAATACGGCAAGTACCGTCAGTTTGCCTAACCTAAGAGCACACTTTACTTTCCCAGTTGTTGGTGTGGTTCCTGCAATCAAGCCTGCGACTAAACTCACGCGTAATGGCGTGGTCGGGTTATTAGCGACGAAAGGCACTGTGAATCGTGAATACACCAAAGAATTAATTGACCGTTTCGCCACGGACTGCAAAGTGATTTCGCTGGGCTCTGCGGAATTAGTCCAACTGGCAGAGCGGAAGTTACATGGGGAAACTTTACCGTTAGATGAAGTCGCTCAAACGGTGAGGCCGTGGATCAGAATGCCAGAACCACCAGACACCGTTATTTTAGGTTGCACCCATTTCCCTCTGTTAATAGAAGAGCTCGAAAAAGTCTTACCTAACGGTACAAGGTTTATAGATTCAGGTTCTGCAATTGCCAGAAGAACCGTTTGGCTGATAAATAATCAGGCAGAACTCCATGATTCTAACGAAGAAGACTTTGCGTATTGCCTCTTAATGAACGAGGTGGTGCAAGGTTTAAGACCTGTACTTGAAGCTGAAGGGTTCATTTCGCTCGAAAAGTTAGCACTTTAACTTAAATTTGTTGAAAAGCTGAGCGAACGAAAAAAAAATGCAAAAAAGGGGTTGCCAGATTTTTCTGACTCCCTATAATGCGCATCCACTGACCGGGAACAAGACAAC